>JACQTN010000372.1 GCA_016210785.1 Armatimonadota bacterium | reverse complement strand
GCGCGCGGGGTGCTCACGAGGCCGCCCGCGCCTCCAGCATCTTCAGCTTCACCGCCCGGTAGCACGCCATCTCCGCCTTGGTCTGGAAGGAGCGCCGCAACAGGTTGACGCCCTGGCCGATCACCCTCCCCGGATGATAGCGCAGCTTCCACAGGAAGAAGCGGGCGTACAGGTTGCGCCGGAAGCGGTTGAGCAGCGCGTAGTCGCGCCGCCAGGTCGGAGAGAAGGTGAGCTGCGAGTAGTCGGTGTAGCCCGCAAAGCGGTCGTGGATGGCCGAGCCCGGCACCGGGGTCACGATGAACAACACGATCTCATCCACGCCGGCCTTCGCCAGGTCGTGGACCAGGTTCCAGGTCAGGCGGCGGTCGTCGTCCTCCTCCCCCGGGAACCCCAGCACGAAGCAGGCCTGGGAGCAGATGCCCGCCCGGTTCATCTTCGCCACCATCCGCACGGCGTGGTCCAGGTCGAAGGGCTTGCCGATCATCCTGAGGACGCGCGGCGACCCCGACTCCGGGGAGATGGAGATGTAGCGGCAGCCCGCGCGCGCCATCAGCGCCACGGTCTCCTCATCCCGGATCGTCTCCACCTTGGTCCCCGCCACAATCTTCCAGATCACGTCCAGCCGCCGCCCCAGGATCTCCTGGCAGATCTCTCGCGTCCGCCGGTCGCTGACCGTGGGGTCCACGTCCTCCAGATGGAAGTCCCGCACGCCGAACCGGCGGGCCATGTCCTCCATCTCGTCCACGACGCTGCGCGCGGATCGACCCCGCCACTTCGCGCCGTTGGTCTCCGGGATCACGCAGAACCGGCACAGGTAGGGGCATCCGCGTGAGGTCAGCAGCGGCAGGTACCGCCCGGTCTGCAGCGGGCCGTGGGCGTAGCC
The DNA here is from genome assembly GCA_016210785.1 of Armatimonadota bacterium. GTDB lineage: Bacteria > Sysuimicrobiota > Sysuimicrobiia > Sysuimicrobiales > JACQTN01 > JACQTN01. The sequence continues at coordinate 10,748 of JACQTN010000372.1, read as the reverse complement.
CAGGTCCCAGTAGTTCTGGAGCGGGAAGAGGTCCCACGCCGGAGGGGGCAGCGCGTCCAGGTCGGCGATGACGCCGGCCGGCGGCCGGTACACGAGGGCGCCGTCCCTGCGGTAGCCGACGCCGTCCACGTTGGCGGGCTCGCGCCCGGCCAGCAGGGCCTCGATCAACCGGACGCCGCGCTCCTCCGCCTCGCCCGTCAGCACGTAGTCGGCGCCCGCGGCGTGCAGGTCCGCCTGGACGTGGCGCAGGGCGTAAGCGGTGACGGCCTGCGTGTTCTCCATCACCACGGCGGTGACGTCGGGGCGGCGCCGCCGGCATTCCGCCAGGATCGCCGCCAGCGCCCGGTGGTAGGTGAGGTTGATGGCGTACAGCGCGGCGACCCGGGTGCCGGCGCCGATCCGGTCCACCACCTCGTCGGACCGCAGGCCGCGGGTCATGAACAGGCCGTCCACCCGGGCCTGCATCGGCCGCTCGCCGAAGGCGTCGATCACCTGCACCGCGTGACCGCGTGCCCGCAGCGCCGCGGCGAAGTACGCCAGGCCCACCGGCATGTAGGGGATGCCGGTGGTAAAGGGGTCGTTGCGCTGCAGGACGTGGTTCGGGTTGATCAGGCAGATCATGGTATTCCGCCGCGCCCAGACAGCCATGGGCTTCTCCGGCCCGCCGCGGCGCTCCTCCAGGTTCCCTTGACGGCGCCGCGGGCCCGCGTTATCCTCACCCACAGAATGACCCAAACCCTCTTCGCGGTCCACATGCCCGGCGTCCCGTCGACGTGCCGCGCCCGCCCCGCAGGCACCTCCTGGCGGCACGGCGCGGTACCCCTCTGCGCGCGCCGGCTGCACCCCGACAATCCGATCGAGGTTCTCTCGCAGGGTATCCACTGCTGCTGTTGACGCCCGCGGCCGGGCCGGGTAGGTTGGTGCGGCTCCGCCTCGGGTCCTCCTGCCTTGCGCTCAGAGGCTGTGTCGGTGGTGCCAAACCAGAGAACTCCTTGCACAGGAGTGGCAGACACCTCAGAAGCTGTGTTGGTGAGGTGACGTGCATGGCCGTGACGGTGTACCTGCCCGGCCCGCTGCGCCGGCTCAGTGGAGGAGCGTCGCGGGTGGAGATCGAGGCCCGCGAAGGGATGACCGTGGGTGACGTGCTGGATGCCGTAGCGTCGCGGTGGCCGGGAATCACCGAGCACGTGCGCGGCCCCGACGGGGAGGCGCGCCGTGAGGATTCGGATGGCTGAGACCGGCGGCGACGCCGCACCGCAGGCCCGACTCCCGCTCGCCGCGCCCACCGGCCAGGTCCTCCCCGACCTCCGGCTGGCCTCCGCGGAGAGCGTGCGCCTTCACGAGGAGTCCGACCCGCGCCGCGCCGCGGCGCTCACGGAGCGCCTGCGGCGCGACGGCCTGCTGCGGAACCCACCCATCGCCGCGCCCGCGGGCGACGGCACCTACGTGGTGCTGGATGGTGCGAACCGGGTGACCGCGCTGCGCGCGCTGGCGTACCCCTATCAGATTCTCCAAGTTGTGGATTATGAGAGCCCGGCCGTCGTGCTGGACGTGTGGCACCACCTCCTGATGGACGCGGATTCCGCCGCGATGCTGGAGCGGATCTCCGCCGCCGCGGACGTCCCGGTCCAACGCGCGGCGCGGGAAGAGGCCCGCGATCGTCTCGCCCACCGCGAGGCGGTGGGCGTCCTCGACGACGGCGGTCCGGAGGTGGTGATCCTGGAGGCGGCCGGCGGTCTGGCGGAGGACGTCCTCACGCTGGCGCGCGCCGTCGCCGCGTACAAGGGTAGCGCGCAGATCTACCGCGTGCTCGAGGACGACCCGCAGGCAGTGCGGCGGACGTACGGGGTGGCGGGTCTTCTGGTACGCTTCCCCCGCTTCACCAAGGTGGAGATCCTGGCCGTGGGGCGGGGTGGGGTGCGCCTGCCCGCGGGCGTGACGCGACACGTCATCCCCGGCCGGGCGCTGCACGTCAACCTGGACCTCGCCATGCTGCACGCCGACGCGTCGCTGGACGAGAAGAACGCACGCCTGGCGGAGATGATCCACGCGCGACTGCTGAATCACCGGGTGCGTCACTACCCGGAGGCGACCTTCCTGTTCGACGAGTGAGGGTTGGAGATGACCGGGAGAGGTGGACGCGCATGAGCGCCACGCGCCGGGCTTCGCGGCCGGCCGGACCGTCGCTGCAATCTCCGGGGACCTGGCTGCTGGAGGCCATTGGGAACACGCCGCTGCTGCGCCTGTGCCGCATCACCGCGGGGCTGCGCGGGGTGGAGGTGCGCGGTAAGGCGGAGTGGTTCAACCCCGGCGGATCGGTGAAGGACCGGCCGGTGCTGCGCATGATCGAAGAAGCCGAGCGCGGCGGGTGGCTCACGCCCGAACGCATCCTGCTCGACTCCACCTCCGGCAACGCCGGCATCGCCTACGCCATGATCGGCGCGGCGAAGGGGTACCGCGTCCAGCTGGTGGTACCCGCCAGTGCCCCGGAGGAGCGCCGGCGGATCATGGAGGCCTACGGCGCCCACCTGGTCCTCACCGATCCGCTGGAGGGATCGGATGGCGCCATCCGGGTTGCGCACCGGATCTACGAGGAGCATCCGGAGCGCTACTGCATGCCCGACCAGTACCGCAACCCGGCCAACTGGCAGGCGCACTACGACACGACCGGCGCGGAGATCCTGGCCCAGACCGGCGGACAGGTGACCCACTTCGTCGCGGGGCTCGGCACCAGCGGCACGCTGGTGGGCGCCGGCCGCCGGCTCAAGGCCCACGACCCCCGCATCCAGATCATCGCGGTGCAGCCCGATGGACCCGTGCACGGGCTGGAGGGGCTGCGGCACATGGACTCGGCGCTAGTGCCCGCCATCTACGATCCCACCGTGCACGACCGCCTGATGGGCGTGCGCACGGAGGACGCCTACGCCATGGTGCGGCGCCTGGCCGCGGAGGAGGGGCTGCTGGTGGGACCGTCCTCCGGCGCGGCGATGGTGGCGGCCCTGCGGGTGGCCCGCGACCTCCGCGCGGGGCTGGCGGTGGTGGTGCTGCCCGACACAGGCGAGCGCTACCTGGGCACAGCGCTGTGGCGGTCGCCCCACGGGTCTGATACACTAGGACCATCGAGTTGATCTGCCGCGAGCCGCGAGTCACGCGATGACCATCGAGCTGGCCAAGGATCACCTGGACGAGATCATCAGCCACGCGCAGGAGTCCTATCCCATCGAGTGCTGCGGTCTCATGGCCGGGCGCAACGGCCGGGTGGAGCGCGTGTACCGCGGCCGCAACATCGACCCCCATCCATCCATCCGCTACCGCATGGACGATCTTCAAGTGCTGCAGGCGCTGCGCGAGATCGAGGACCAGGGCCGCGATCTGGTGGCGATCTACCATTCGCACCCCCACTCCGTGGCACTCCCGTCGGCCACGGACCGCGCCCAGGCCTTCTACCCGGACGCCCGCCACGTCATCGTCTCGCTGCAAGACCGGGAGGCGCCCGTGGTGCGGGTTTTCCGCATCGTGGACGGCCGGGTCAGCGAGGAGCGCGTGGTGATCCGCTGAGAAGCCACTCAGAAAACAGGCGCGAATTTGGCGAACGTTCGGCTCCTGAACGGGGTCAGTTGGGTATCTGGGCGCCTGTTTTCATGCTTCAGGGTGAGCCGAAGGCTCATGCATTGCTGCGTGGGAAATGTAAGACCGCCTCACGTCTTGCACCCGGGTAACTGGGGCTGATCGTTGACCACGTTTTCCGCCTCCCAGTCCTCTGATCTCGCCGCGGCCCGTGAGAAGAGGGCCGTCGCCCTCACGTCGCTGCTGATCGCTCTGCTGCTCGCGGCGGTGAAGCTGATCATGGGCCTGCTCAGCGGCAGCCTGGGCATCCTCGCCGACGCGGTCAGCTCCGGGCTGGATATCGTGACCACGATGATGACCTTCCTCGCGGTGCGCGTGGCTCACGTCCCCGCCGACGAGCGCCACACCTACGGGCACGGCAAGGCGGAGAACCTCGCCGTGCTCATCCAGACGATCCTCCTGTTCGGGACGTGCGTGTGGATCGGGTGGCAGGCGATCGCGCGCCTGACCGGCGAGACCCCGGCGGGCGTCCGGGTCACGGTGTGGGCGGTGGTCGTGGTGATCCTGGCCATCGTGGTGGACTTTACCCGGGTGCGAGCGCTGCGCGATGCCGCCCGCCGCTTCCACAGCCCCGCGCTGGAGGCGGACGCCGTCCACTTCTCCGCGGACATGATGGAGTCCGCCGTGGTGCTCGGCGGGCTGATCCTGACCCGCCTGGGTTATCCCGTGGCCGACGCCGTCGCCGCGCTGGGAGTGGCCCTGCTCGTGCTGGTGGCCAGCGCGCGCCTGGCGCTGCAGGCGGGCGAGGTGCTGATGGATACGGCCCCCCGGGGTCTGGCCGGTGCGCTGCGCCTGGTCGTGGAGGAGGTGGCGGGGGTGGTGGCCTGCCGGCGCATCCGGGTGCGGCGGGCGGGTCCCAAGACCTTCGTGGAGATGCGGCTCTCCGTGACGAGCGGCCTGACGCTGGCCGAGGCCCACTCCATCGGCCAGGCGGCCGAGCAGCGGATGCGGGCGCTGGTGCCGTCGGCGGACATCGTCGTGCAGGTGGTCCCCGGGGACGAGGGCTCCGAGGCCGTGGTCGGCGGCCTGCAGGCGATCGCCGGTGATTTGGGCGTGGCGATTCACCAGATCACCGCCCACCGCGCGGAGGACGGCCTGTCGGTGACCCTCCACCTGGAGGTGGAGGGCTCGCGGCCCCTCGAGGCCGTGCACGCCCTGGCCGACCGCTTCGAGCGGGAAGCCCGGCGGCGGCTGCCCGACCTCCGCCAGATCGTCACCCACATGGAGCCGGCCGGCAGCGACGGCGGTGGTTCCGGCGTGGACGTGGCAAACGTCAGCCGGGTCATCACCGACACCATCCAGGAACGCCTCGGGACGCAGAGTTACCACGCCCTCACCATCCGGACGGTGCGGGGCCGGCCCTGGGTGGCGCTCCACTGCCTGTTCGACGGGCAGCTCTCCCTGGAAGAGGTCCACCGGCGATGCGACGACCTCGAACACGCGCTCCGGGCCAGGCTGCCGGACCTGGTGGAGGTGGTCGTGCACGCCGAGCCCCGCACCGCGGCCCGGCTGCGGTACGCCGAGACGATGGCGCTCCACGACGGCCGGATCGAGGAGGGTCGCGGTGGGGAGGAGCCGTGGCGGCCCCGGGAATAGGGGCCCCGGGAATAAAGGGCGGGCCGCTGATCGTTTAGTCGTCAGAACGCCTCCGTGAGAGACGGATGTCCTTTCTCATCCGTGCCGGGAGGCCCGAATCTGGAGTCTGGCCTATGAGCAACCCTGAGACGCAGCCATCGGCCCAGCCGGGGGACTCCGGCAAGGAGGCCGGTGCCCCGGTTGACCGGCAGCGGTTTGAGGCGCTGGCCGGCGAGTATCTGGACGCGCTTTACGGCGGTGCGCTGCGGCTGACGCGGCACCGCGCCGACGCGGAAGACCTGGTCCAGGAAACCTTCCTCAAGGCGTGGCGCTCCTTCCACACCTACAAGGAGGGGACCAACTTCCGGGCGTGGCTCTTCCGCATCCTGATGAACGCGCACATCGACGCGTACCGGAAGGACAGCCGGGAGCCGGAAGTGGTGGACCAGGAAGACGTGGGCGACTTCTACCTCTACGACAAGGTCCTGGAGAGCACCGAGCTGGCCGGCGCGGGCAATCCGGAGGCACTGCTGGACCAGATGATGGACACGGAGGTCAAGCAGGCGCTGGAGAGCCTGCCGCCCCAGTACCGGGCGCCGGTGATCCTGGCCGACATCGAAGGGTTTGCCTACAAGGAGATCGCGGACACGCTCAACGTTCCCATCGGTACCGTGATGTCACGCCTCTCCCGCGGGCGGCACCTGCTCCAGAAGCGCTTGTGGGACTATGCCAGGACGCGCTATCATATCAAGGAGACGGGGAACTGAGTCATGGAATGCGAGCAGGTCATCCAGCGGCTGTGGGCCTACCTCGACCGAGAACTGGATGAGGCGACGGCCCGGGAGATCGAGGCGCACGTGCGGGAGTGTCTGCACTGCGGTCCCCACGCGGAGTTCGAGCGGCGCCTGCGGGAAGCAATCCGGACCTCCGCGCAGGAGAAGGCACCCACCACGCTGCGCGAGCGGCTGGCGCGCCTGCTCGATCAGAATCCCGAGGAGGCCCGCTAGGCCAGCCGCCTCCCGCCGCCTGCGCCGGCTGCCCCGCCAGGCCTGCTGCTGTCCGTCTGTTCCTTCCCGTCTGCTCTCACCGCGCCTCCTTCAAAAGCGATGTGGTATGATAGCGGGCGGGATTCCCGGCACCGCCCGGGGAATTTATCCACGCACTCGCGGCCTCATGGAGGGATGACTATGCGCGAAACCGTGCGCACCGACGACGCGCCTGCGGCGATCGGGCCCTACTCCCAGGCGATCAAGGCCGGAGGGTTTGTCTTCGTCGCGGGGCAGATCCCGCTCGATCCCGGCACGGGACAGATGGTGCTGGGGGACTGCAAGGTGCAGACCCGGCGCGTGCTGGAGAGCATCAAGACCATCCTGGAGGCGGCTGGCTCCTCCATGGACAAGGTGGTCAACTCCACCGTCTATCTCAAAGACCTCAACGACTTCGGCAAGATGAACGAGGTGTACACCGGGTTCTTCCGTGAGGCGCCGCCGGCGCGGACGACGATCCAGGTGGCGAAGCTGCCACGCGACGCGCTGGTGGAGATCGCGGTGATCGCGCTGGCGTAACGGCGCCGGCCGCGCTCCGGTCGCGCGCGGCCGGGGGGCCTGGACCCTCGCTCCGAGAGTGCCCGGTCGCGGATTGCGGAATTCCGCAGAATCTCCTAGAGTAGTGGTGTCAGCGCGCTGCGGGGTCGGCTAATGGCAGGCCACGGGACTTTGGATCCCGGCGTCCAGGTTCGAGTCCTGGCCCCGCAGCCAGCGTTCGAAGGTCATCCATAGTGCCGGGGCACAGTTGAGGTGAGCATGTTGACGAAGACCTTCAGAGCAAAGGTTAAAGGTGGGCACATTGAGCCGCTCGAACCAGTCGACCTTACCGAAGGCGAGGAGGTGGAGGTCACGGTCGAAGCGGCAGACGAGACGAACGAGTGGCTCAAGGAGCTGTATGATCTCTTCGCGCCCGTGCGTGACGAGCTTGCGGACGTGCCAGAGGAGGAGATCGACCGTCGGGTCGCCCGGGCGGTGAAAGCGGTCCGAGCGAGAAAGCGTGCCAAAGCCTAGAGTCATCTTTGACACGAACGTCTTTGTCCGTGCCCTCATTAGTCCTGGTGGCGTTAACGCCCGCCTGATCCAGTCTCGCCGACTGTACACGCTCTTTACATCGCCAGCAATTCTTCAGGAAGTCACCGAAGTGCTCGCGCGGATAGACCTGCTTCAAGCAAAGGCCATTCGGAACGTTGAAGCCGAGCGGCTTTTGTCAACGCTTCGGCGAGTGAGACGGGTCTCCCCGACAATAACGGCGCGGGCGGTCGCGGGACCCCGACGACGACAAATTCTTGGAAGCAGCTCTTACAGTTCGGGCCGACTACGTGGTCACCGGCGACAAGGACTTGCGAACACTGGATGGGTACCGGGGTCTCAAGATCCGATTTCCTGCCGAATTCCTGCAGGAGTTGGAAGGGCTCAAGACAGATTGACGAAGAAGGTGTAGCAGGCAATCACTCGCCTGGTCTGATCCCTTGACCGGCACCTCTTGGTCGCTTACCGCCGGCGGCCTGCCTTCTGCCTCGGAGCGCGCGGTTTCTGTCTACCGGTGCGGGGCGCAGGCTTCCTCGCCTGCGGCGCCCGTTTCCCCGCGCTCTTCCTGGGTGACTTCGCTGCCCGCGGGGAGCGGGATGGGCGGGATTGTTTCGCGGGGGCGGACGCTCGAGGCGCCGGTGTGACAGCCGCGGGCGTCCGGGGTGTCGAAGCCGTGCTCCCGGGTGCCGGGACCTGAGTCTCTGTGAGCGCGCGGCCGGAGAGATACACACTCCGACACGCGACGCCGGTGTCCCGCAGGAACGCCTGTATCGTCTCGATGGCTCGGTCGGCGTCCTCCGACCACACGGCGAACCGGGCTTCCAGGACGTACACGCCGTGCCTGGCAACCGGCGGCGCCTGGAGCGTGATCCGCACAACGGCGGGTCGACGCGGCCGCCCCGCCTCGAGCTGTCTGCCGATCTGGTCGACCTCGGCGGTAGTGGGCAGTCCCGGCATCGTGCATTCCGCAACAACCTCAAAAGGCCTGTGCGCCACGGCTATCTCCTCCATCGGCTCCTGGGAATTCCGCCAGACCCAGGCGGGTCACCCCTTAATCTCTTCGCATCGCGGGGGGGTTCCTCCTCGCGCCGCGGGAAGGCCTTGCCGATGACGACCGCGCGGGCCAGGGTAGATCCTCAACATCTGGCCCGGACGGAGCACGACCGGGGCCGTGCCCCGGCAACGCGGGCCCCGAGACCGTACGCTAGGAACGCGTCTTGGAAATCCAAGCTTCGTTCATGCGCAGGCCCGGCTTCCCACGATGTGTCGGTACCGGCGCTGCCAGTTGAACCACGCAGGATTGGACTCGCGCCACCGAGGCCGAGCATCACCCGTGTGTCGGATACCCCACCGTCGCGGGTGGGGGCGTGGGGGCGCCGTGAGCCCGGTGAGCGCGGTAGGATGCCACGCCCCCGAAGAACGTTGCACGTGCCGGCGAAGGGCCTCCCCCGGTCGGACACTTGGTGGAGGGTGAAGTGGCGTAAAGCCACTTCACCCAACCTTGCCGGCTAGGCGCGCAGGGCTGGTGCCCGGTGTGGAAGATCCGGCGTGGAGGCGATCTGGAGTCCCTGCTCCTTGTGGAGGTTGACTTCGAGAGGCTCGATCCGCTTTCCCTGCGGATCAAACAGCAGACGGATCACCGGGCGGTCGGGATGCGCCGGGGCGTTCGCCGTCACGAGGCCCTGGAAGCCGCGGAGCCGCCCCTCCGTGACCAGGATGCTGGTTCCCACCCCGTAGACCGGGACGAGGGAAAGGAACAGGTCGAGCATCTCCGTGTTGAGGTGCGCCCCGGCCATCTGCCGGAGGGTGGTCACCACCATCTCGGTTGGCAGCGCCGGCCGATGCGGCCGGTCGGAGGCCAGAGCGGAGTAGACGTCGGCCACCTGGGTGATCTCGGTGACCAGCAGGATCCCGTCGGGGTCGAAGCGCTCCTGCGCGGTCCGGGCGATCCGGTTGAAACCCCGCAGTCCCCGCGGGTAGCCGCTCCCGTCCTGCCGCTCATGGTGCTGCCAGCCCACGTGCCTGGGCAAGATCTCCGGGAACGGCATCTGGGAGATGGTCTCATAGCTCCATTGTGGATGGCGATGGATGACCGCCCACTCCTCCGGGGTGAGGGCGGCCGGCTTCCGGAGAATCGCCGGATCCACGAACACCTTGCCGATGTCGTGGAGCAGGCATCCCAGGGCCAGCTGCCGGAGGGTGTCGCGGGGCAGCGCGAGCCGCTTGCCCAGAGCCAGAGCGGCGATGGTGACGTCCACGGAATGGCAGAACGTGTAGGTGTCGTGGCTCTTCAGCGAGACGAGACCATCCAGGGTGTCCACTTCCAGGACCTCGTCGATGATGTTCTCGATGTCCTGATAGAGGCTTTGCAGCACCTGCAGCGCCGGCGAGGCGAGTGAAGGCACGGGCGAGGACTTTTCCTTCGAGCCCTCCCGGGCCAGGGACCGCGCCGCCGCGTGGATGACCGCGAAGGCATCATGGACGTGCTTCGTGACATTGGCGCGGATGTGCTCGGCGACGATGTCCGGGGGCTCGATGTCGTCGGCTAGGCCGTCGCGCACGTAGATGGCCCTGAACTCCCGACGCGTCAGGGCGGCAATCACCCCGCCGGTGATGGCGGTCCCCTTTCGCAAGAGCACGTCGCCCCGCTCGCCGTAAATGGTCTTGGCGACGACCAGTCCCGGCGACAGGGCGTCGACAGGCATCCTTCGCATGACACGTCCTCCCGTGGGGGTAATCGGCGGGCCAGATGACTTCCTGAACCGGCGGCGAACACCTGTTCCGGGGATGAACGGCCATCCGGGAAGATGTGCGGGTGATCCGTCGTTACGAGTGCAGGGAGACCCGGGCGTACCCAGGTTATGGCGGGCGTCAGGAGACCGTGTCGGAAATGAAGCTTGCTCATGCGCAGGACCGGCTCTGCCGAGTCTGAGCATCACCCGCATGTAGGGTACCCCACCGTCGCGGGTGCGCCGCGAAGTCGGTGCGCCGTGGGCGCCGTAAGTCCGGCGAGCGCGGTAGAATTGCGCACCTTGCAGGCACGTTGAACGTGCCGGTGAGCGCGGTAGAACGGCGCATCTTGCACACGCGTTGAACGTGCCGCGCGGCAGAACGGAACACCTTGCACCGAGTCGAACGTGCCGTTCGTGGGCGCCGTGGGCACCGCGATGTCGGTGAGCGCGGTAGAGTGAAGCGCGCTTGCAGGTACGTCGAACGTGCCGGCAAGCGCGGTAACACGGCGCGCTCCGGAAGAGCGTAACACGTGCCGGCGAAGGGCCTCCCCCGGCCGGACATAAGGTGGAGGCTGGAGTGGCGCAAAGTCACTCCAGCCAACCTTGCGCGCTAGCTCAGGCGTTTTCCAGAAAGGAGTGACGATTGGGAATGGACCACGAACAGCCATCGAAGGCGAACCCGACGGAGGTGGCCACGCTGGGCGGCGGGTGCTTCTGGTGCCTGGAGGCAATCTTCGAT
>JACQTN010000365.1 GCA_016210785.1 Armatimonadota bacterium | reverse complement strand
GGTGCCGCGCGCCGATCTGGTCCGTATCCACGCCTCCTCCGGAACCACCGGCAAGCCCACCGTGGTGGGCTATACGGCCCACGACCTGCGCGTGTGGGCGGAGGTGTGCGCCCGCGGCCTCGCCGCCAGCGGTGCTCAACCCGGCGATGTTTTCCAGAACGCGTACGGGTATGGACTGTTCACCGGCGGGCTGGGGTTCCACTACGGCGCGGAGCTGATGGGCCTCACCGTGGTGCCGGTCTCAGGAGGCAACACGGAGCGGCAGATCATGCTGCTGGCGGATTTCGGCGCGCGGGGGATCGCGTGCACCCCGTCCTACGCGCTGACGCTGGCCGAGGCACTGGCGGCACGGGGGATCGCGCCGGGCACGCTCAACCTGCGTTACGGCGTGCTGGGCGCGGAGCCGTGGACGGAGGCGATGCGCGACAGCATCGAGGCGCTGCTGGGGATCGACGCGGTCAACGTCTACGGGCTCAGCGAGGTGATCGGGCCCTGCGTCAGCAACGAGTGCGCGGAGGGCAAGAACGGGGCGCACGTCTTCGAGGATCACTTTCTGGTGGAAGTGGTCGATCCGTACACTGGGGCCCCGGTGCCTCCGGGACAGACCGGGGAGTTGGTGTTCACCACCCTGACCAAAGAGGCCCAGCCGGTGGTCCGCTACCGCACCGGGGACATCGCCGCGCTGAACCCGGAGCTGTGTTCCTGCGGGCGCACCCACGTCCGTATGTCCCGGGTGCTGGGCCGCACCGACGACATGCTCATCATCCGCGGCATCAACGTCTATCCGTCCCAGATCGAAGCCGCGCTGGTGGGCATGCCGGAGGTCTCGCCGCACTATCAGCTCCTGGTCACCCGCGAGCGTACCCTGGACGAGCTCGAGGTGAAGATCGAGGTGAGCGACGGCTTTGCCGCGCAGTTGCGGGGTGTCCTTTCCGGCGACGATCCCCGCGTCGTGGAACTGGCCGGGCGCTGCCGCGAGAAGCTGCGGGGCGTGTTGGGGATTGCGGCGAAGGTGACGCCCGTGGCTCCGGGCGCCCTGCCGCGCAGTGAGGGCGGCAAGCTGCGCCGCGTCGTCGACACGCGGCCCATCTATGCCGGAGCGCAGCCCGCCGCCTCGCAGGGGCGGCGCTGAGGAGCGACATCCAGGTGCCCATGTCAGGCTGTGGGAGTGCACATCAGGGAGGAGGTGGCCGGTGATGAGACGGGAGAGGGTCGCGCGGCTGCTCGTGGGGGTGATCTTGATCCTGGGGCTCGGGATCGCCGCTCCGCCCGGAGCGGCCCAGGGAGAACCGATCCACGTGGGTGTGATCGTGGACATCACGGGGCCGGCCTCCTCGTTGGGCATCCCCGAGCGTGACACGGTGGCCATGCTGCAGGAGGAGATCAACCGACGCGGCGGCGTGCGCGGACGGCCGTTCGTCCTCACCGTCCTGGACGGGCAGAGCCGGGAGACGGAGACGCTGCTGGCCGCCAAGCGGCTCATGGAGCAGGAGCGCATCTACGCGCTCATCTGTTGCACCCAGAGCGGGACCAGCCTGGCCATCCTGGACACCATGCAGAAGGCGCGGATTCCGATGATGTCCCTCGCCGCCAGCATCCGCATCGTGGAGCCGGCCAGGGACCGCTTCTGGGTGTTCAAGACGCCCCAGAGCGACGTGCTGGTGGCCACGGTGCTCATCAACCACCTGCTGCAGAAGAACATCCGCCGCGTGGCCTGGATGAACGTGGACAACGCCTTCGGCGATTCGGGCCGCGGGGAGTTTGAGAAGGTGGCCAGGGCCAAGGGGCTGAACATCGTGGCCTCGGAGCGGTTCGGGGACCGCGACGTGGACATGACCGCGCAGCTCACGCGCATCGCGCGCACCGATGCCCAGGGCGTGGTGATCTGGGCCATCCCGCCGGCGGCTGCCGTGGTCACCAAGAACGTCCGCGAGATCGGCCTGCGCCTGCCGGTGTTTCAGAGCCACGGCGTGGCCAACAAGGCCTTTATCGACCTGTCCGGCCCCGCGGCCAACGGCGTCATCTTCCCCGCGGGCAAGCTGCTGGTGGCGGAGGGCCTGCCGGACGGCGACGCGCAGAAGCGCGTGCTCGTGGACTACGCGCGGAAGTTCGAGGCCCGGTTTGGCCCCCGTAACACCTTCGGCGGCCATGCGTGGGACGGGGTGTGGCTGGTGTACAACGCGGTGCAGCGCGCGCTGCAAAAGGGCGGCAATCCCGTGGATCGCATCGAGTTCCGCAAGGCGGTGCGCGACGAGCTGGAGGCCACCAGGAACTTCGTCGGCATCAGCGGCGTCTTCAACATGTCGTCGTCGGACCACAACGGCCTGGACGAACGGGCACTGACGCTCATCGAGGTCGCAGACGGCAAGTGGCGGGTGCCCCGGTGACCTCTCGAAATATCGAGAGGGGCCACTGGTGTGCCATGGACGGTCTTCCGATATTTCGAAGGGGTCAGTGACGTGACGCTCGAGCAGCAGATCCTCCAGAATCTCGTGTCGGGCATCACCAACGGCGCCATCTACGCGCTCATTGCCCTGGGCTTCGTGGCGGTGTACAGCGTCACCGGGATCATCCACTTCGCCCAGGGGGAGTTCGTGATGCTGGGAGCCCTGCTCGCCGTCTCGCTGCACCGGGCGGGGCTCCCGCTGGCGGCGGCGGGCGCGGCGGCGGTGGCCGGCGCGGCCGTCATCTCCGGCGTCTTCTACCGGACAGCCATCTACCCGGCGCGGTGGGCTTCCGTCCTCACCCTGATCATCATCACCATCGGCGGTGCCCTGACGGTCCGCGGAGTGGCGCTGGTCCTGTGGGGCACCTTCTCCTACTCGCTGCCCGCCTTCACCCCGGGGTTGCCGCTGCGCGTGGCGGGAGCCGTGATCCGGCTGCAGAGTCTGTGGGTGGTGGGCAGCCTGCTGGTCACCATGGTTCTGCTCTATCTCTTCTTCGAGCACACGGTGGCCGGCAAGGCGCTGCGGGCCTGCGCGGTCAACATGTTCGCCGCGCGCCTGATGGGCATCCATCCGCCGCGGGCCGCCCTCGCCGCCTTCGTGCTCAGCGGCGCCCTCGGCGCCCTGGCGGGG
>JACQTN010000364.1 GCA_016210785.1 Armatimonadota bacterium | reverse complement strand
GTAGTAGTCGCGCACCGCCTCTACCGTAAGCCGGTAGGTCTCGCCGAGGGAATACGCGCCCGAGGCCACCACCTGGAAGCCCTCCACCATCGGCACCTGGATGATCTGGAAGGAGCGGGGCGCGCGGCGCACGTAGCTGCGCGTGCCTTCGGCGACCACCCGCACCCGCGGATCGTCCAGCAGCCCTCCGCCAAAACGCCGCACCGCCTCCACCACCAGCGGATTGGACTCCGCCAGCGTGACCGGGGAGACGCCGTGGCGCAGCGCTCCCAGCACCTCCAGGCCGCCCGCTGCCTCCAGCACCAGCACGGGTCCGCGGCGGAGGTGATAGGCCACCGAGGAGGGGAGCGCCTCGGTGAAAGCACTTTCGCTCAGACCGCCGCGCACGATGCCGCCGGCGGTCTCCCCGTCCAGCAGCAGGGCAAGCTGCGGTGCGGGCGCCGACGCCGCCAGGTAGCTCATGCCCGGGGCGGACCGGATCGCCGCGCTTGCCACCACGTCGACGCGTGAGAAGGCGTTCCAGCGGGTCCACATCACCCGCGCGTCGGGAAAGGTGAGCAGCCGGTTCAAGCCCTTGTATGGCGATGGCCGCACCTCCCAGAGGGAGACCGGCCGCACGGCGGGGGCGGCCAGCACCGCGGCGAGAACGGCGCAGGTCATCCGCCATCGCGCGGGGTAACGCCCGGCGGGCGCGCCCGCAGGTTCCGGCGTGCCGCGCGGGCTCAGCGCGCCGGCCGACCCTGGCACCACCACGGGGTCCGACGCTGCCGGCCCGAGCACGGCCGCCACCGGCCCCAGCGCCGCCGCCACCGCAGCCGCGGCGGGCGCGCCCGCCCACTCCATCACGACCCACGCCGCCAGCGCGCCCGCCCCCGAGCCGATCAGCGAGGCCCCGTAGATCGCCCCGGCGCGCCGCGGCGCCGCGGCCAGCAGCGCACCCACGCACAGCCCGGCGCACAAAAATGGCAGGCCGAGCGCGGCAAACTGCACGCCGAGATAGAGGGCCTGCCGCGGCTCCACCGCCAGCCGGTAGGCATCGAAGGGCACGCGGTTCAGGGCCAGGTAGGAGAGCGCCGCGGCGGGTCCGAAGGCCGCCGCGCTCCACGCGGCGGTCGCGGGCGTCCGCGCCCACCCGGGCCGCAGCACCAGCAGCGTACCACCGGCACCGTACCCCAGCAGGGCCAGCCCCAGGATCATGAAGGCGTAGTGGTACCACTGGATGACCGCGAGCAGGCGAGTGGCGGCGATCTCCAGCAGCAGCGCGGCGAGGGAGATGAGGAACGCGGACGCGGTCAACGCCCCACGCGCCCGGTGGTGTAGGCGCGGGCCAGCAGGCCCACCAGAAACAGGCACAGCAGCGCCAGGACCAGCGGCTCGCGGAGGCCGCGCCCCTTGCTCACCATTACGCGCACCGCGCCGCCGGGACGCAGGCCGTACTGCGCCATCATGGCGAGGAACGTCAGGCCGCCGTACAGGTAGTGGAGCCAGCTCTTCGGGCGGAGGCCCCCGAGGATGAGGCTGACACCGAGCGCCACCTGGATCAGGACGATGGCTTGGCCAAGGGTCACGAGCGCCCAGAAGTAAGGTCCCAGCGTGTTGCGCCCGCGCAGGTGAGCCGCGTACGCCCAGACGGACGCGATCAGGTTGACCGCCATGCCGACTCCGAGGAACCACAAGGTCCGGTGAAGTTGCAGCGCGTCCATCTACGCCGTCTCCCCTCTCCCCCGCACGCCCCAGCTGGTCACGCCGCGCGGGGTGATCCTGATGATGGGCCGATCCTCCAGGACCATGGTCCGGTACTGCGGGTACTTCTCGCGCAGCAGGACCAGCACGCGAGCGTGCTCCTCGCCGCCAGTGAGGAGGTCGGCCTCGCCGCGCACCTGCACGAACCCCAGCCGGCGCCAGTCCTCATCGTACAGGTCGAAGACCACCGCGACGCGGGGGTTGGCCTGGATATTGCGCACGCGGCGCAGCGCGGCCGGAGCGACGCGCTTGGGCTTCTCGTCCACCGGCGTGTAGAAGCAGCGGCCGTCGAAGGCAAAGCAGATGGGGATCACGTGCGGGCGGTTCGCCTCGTCCACGGTGGCCAGGTGGGCCACCCGCCGGGCCCGCACAAACGCCGCTTCTTCCGCCGTCAGGAGCGGTTCCCTCACGGCCACAGCGCGCGGTAGATCCCGTAGCTTTCCAGCACCTTCTGCACGTAGAACCTGGTCTCCAGGTAGGGGATCGTCTCCAGGAACAGGTCGCGGTCGCCGATCCCCCCGCCCACCCAGCGCCGCACGGCGTCCGGCCCCGCATTGTAGTTGGCCAGCGCCAGCGCCACGTCGCCGTTCCAGTCGCGGATGACGCCCGCCAGGTAGGCGGTGCCCATCAGGACGTTGGCACGAGGATCCGTGGAGGACCACCCGGGCGGCAGGCCGAGCTGCGCCGCCATGCGCCGCGCCGTGAAGGGCATCAACTGCATCAGCCCCACGGCGCCCGCCGGCGACACCGCCTGCGCATCGAACCGGCTCTCCTCGCGGATCAGCGCCAGCACCAGGCGCGGGTCGACCCCGAAGCGACGCGCGGTATCGGAGATCATGTCCCAGTACGCGCGCGGGTAGCTGAGCATCCACAGCTCGCGGTCCACGGGCTGGCGGCGGTGCGCCAGATACCAGGTCACCCCCTCCGCGTTGCCCACCGACGCGCGGATGTTGCCCAGCCGGTGATGGGTGCGGGCCAGGAAGCGGTGGATCTCCACCTGCTCGTTGTGCTCGTGGCCGGCGGGCAGCGTGTCGTGCACGTACTCCGCCTCCGCCAGGGCGTCGAGATCGAATCCCAGGGCCGCCAGTTCCTCATGGCGCGTGGCGGGCGTCGCGGGAAGTGGGACGTTGTCCAGGTCGACGGGCGCGTGAGGCATCCGGTAGTGGGACAGGCCGAGGCGGGCGCGGGCTTGCTGCCCATAGAACGTCAGCGGGTGCTGCTGCGCGGCGGCCTCCAGGTAGGCGCGGACGCGCGCTTCGCCTCCGTTGCGCTCGGCCGCCCGGGCCGCCCAGAAGAGATTCGCCGCGGCATAGGAGTTGGCACCCGGCGCCTTCGCCCCCTCCGCGAACGACGCCTCCGCCTCCGCGTGGTGACCGCGCCGCCAGCGCACCCAGGCCGCGCGCCAGCGCGCCTGATGCCCCATACGGTGCTCAGAGAAGCGCGCGGCCAGTTGCCGGAAGAGCGCCTCCGCCCG
>JACQTN010000042.1 GCA_016210785.1 Armatimonadota bacterium | reverse complement strand
GTGATGCTCGGGCTCGGCGGCGCGAGCCCAATCCTGCGACGTTCAACTCGTAGCGCCGGTACCGACACATCGTGGGAAGCCGGCCCCGCGCATGACCTTTCGGAGACGGGCTCCAGTCTAGGCGCCTATCGCCTGGATCGGCGCGGCGGCACGGGACTCCAGCCGCGCCCGCACGCTTGTGAGCCGTGCTCCCCCGGTGCTATAATCCGGTTGACCCAGGCAGGCCGCCGCGTGCGGCTTCCGCCCGAGCCGCCGTAGCTCAACGGCAGAGCGCCGGATTTGTAATCCGGTGGTTAGGGGTTCAAGTCCCCTCGGCGGCTCCAGCGTCTTGCTCAAAGCAGGACTCCCGTCGCGGCCCGCCCGGATCGGGGACGCCTCGTTCACCCGCCTGGCAAACGCCCGGCAGGCAACGCGCAGTGGCGACCGCGCCGTGGTGAGTGCGGTTACCCGCGCTGCTTCCCGCTCCGCGCCGCGCGTGCTATAATCAAGTCATGGGTTGCGTAAGGGTGGCTGACGTGGCGGTGGCGCACGCATGAAGGACCAGTACGGACGGGAGATCCGCGACCTTCGCATCTCGCTCACAGACCGCTGCAACCTGCGGTGCGTCTACTGCATGCCCGCGGACGGCGTCGCGTTCCGGCCGCCCCGCGAGTTGCTGCAGGATGACGAGACCCTGCAGATCGTGCGCGCGGCGGCGGAGCTGGGCGTGACGAAGATCCGGCTGACCGGCGGCGAGCCCACGGTGCGCGCAGGCCTGGTGGACCTGGTGCGGGCCGTCGCCGCGGTGCCTGGCATCCGCGATCTGGCCATGACCACCAATGGCGTCCTGCTGCGGCGCCTGGCCCGCCCGCTGGCGGAGGCCGGGCTGCACCGGCTCAACGTCAGCCTGGACACCCTGGATGCCGGAAAGTTCCAGCGCATCACGCGCCTGGGGCACCTGGACGACGTGATGGAGGGCCTGCTGGCCGCGGAGGAGGCGGGCCTGCTCCCCATCAAGATCAACTGCGTGGTGGTGCGCGGGTTCAACGACGAGGACACGGTGCCGCTGGCACGCCTGACGCTGGAGCGGCCGTGGGAGGTCCGCTTCATCGAGGTGATGCCCTTCGGCAGCATCGCGGACTTCCAGCAGGCCGCCTACGTGCCCACCGCCGAGACCAGGGGACGGATCGAGGAGACGCTGGGGCCGCTCGCGCCAGTCGACGAGTCGGGGTACGACCCGGCCCGCACCTACCGGGTCCCGGGCGCGCCGGGGACCATCGGCTTCATCAGCTCCATCAGCCAGCCGTTCTGTGCGCAGTGCGGCCGGCTGCGCCTCACCGCCGACGGGAAGCTACGGCTGTGCCTGCTGCGGGACGATGAGGAGGACCTGTTGACGCCCCTGCGGAAGGGCGCCACCTACGAGGAGATGAAGACCCTGTTTGCCCGGGCAGCCTTCCGGCGTCCGTTCGGGCACGCGCTGGCGGAGAACCTGATCCCCAAGCAGCGCATCATGCTGCAAATCGGAGGCTAGCCCGCTAAGGTTGGATGGAATGGCTTTGCGCCATTCCATCCTGCATCATGTGTCTGGACGGGGGCGACCCTTTGTCGCCCCCATAACCCCCACCCGCGACGGTGCGGGTTCCGGATCACAGGTGATGCTCGGCCTCGGCGGAGCCGGGCCTGTGCATGGATGCAGCATGGGCGTTTCGGAAACGCGCTGCTGCGCGCCCCAGACACCGGAAGTATCGAGCGCCCCGTCCGGGTTCGGGTGGGGCGCTCGGCGTTTGTGGATTCCGTCACCGCGACGCCGGTCAGTCGTCCTCCGGATCGTAGATCTCCTCTTCCTCCGGCTGGAACACCACGCCGCAGTGCGGACAGATGACGCCCGAGTCATCGGCAGGCGTGAGCAGCATGAAGACAAAAGCGCAGGAGGGGCACGTGATGCGGAACATGCCTGCGGCGCTGGACGCGTTTAGTCTTCCCGTTCTTCGAGGTTTCGCTCCAGCTTGCGCTTGACCCGCTGCAGGGCGTTGTCGATGGACTTCACGTGCCGGCACAACTCGCTGGCCATCTCCTGATAGGACTTCCCCTCCAGGTAGGCGGTCAGCACCCGATGCTCTAGCTCGCTGAGGTTCTTGCGGATGCGCTCCCGCATGGTCGCCGAGGCTTCCTGGTTGATGACCAGCTCCTCGGGGTCGCTGACCTTGATGCTGGAGATCACGTCGAGCAGAGTGCGGTCCGAGTCCTCGTCGTAGATAGGCTTGTTCAACGAGATGTAGGAGTTGAGCGGGATGTGCTTCTGCCGGGTAGCCGTCTTGATGGCGGTGATGATCTGGCGGGTGATGCACAGCTCGGCGAAGGCCCGGAAACTGCTGAGCTTGTCGCGGCGGAAGTCGCGGATGGCCTTGTACAGGCCGATCATGCCCTCCTGGATGATGTCCTCGCGGTCGGCGCCGATCAGGAAGTACGCCTTGGCCTTGACCCTGACGAAGTTGCGGTATTTGTTGATCAGGAACTCCGCGGCGCGGTCGTCGCCGCGTTTCGCCCACTCCACCAGTTCTTCATCGTGCATGTCCTGAAACGTGGGACCCTCTCTACGCACGAGTGCCACTCAGATCGCCTCCACGGGAGGACTGGGAGCGGAGCGTCGTCGCCGAATATTCACCGACGAGTCATCCCTATTATACGGATGTGGCTTCCACGGCGTCAAGCGGCGCGACGCCTTCCGCCCCCTGCTGTCGCACGACCTCGTACAGCAGGACGGCAGCCGCCGCCGATGCGTTGAGCGATCCCACGCGGCCCAGGAGCGGAATGCGCACCAGCCGGTCGCACCGCTCCCGCACCAGACGCCCCAGCCCCCGCCCCTCGCCGCCGATCACCACGGCCAGCGGCGGACGCAGCTCCACCTGATCGTAGCGCGCGGGCGCATCCATGTCGGCGCCGACGACCCACAGCCCCTCGCGCTTGCAATCCTCCAGGGTGCGGGCCAGGTTGGTTGCCTGCGCCACCGGCAGGAACTCGATGGCCCCCGCCGAGGCGCGGGCCACGGCCGCGGTCAGGCCCGCGGCGCGGTGGCGCGGGATGATCACGCCGTGGGCGCCCGCGGCCTCCGCCGTGCGGATGATGGCGCCCAGGTTGGCGGGATCCTCGATGCCGTCCAGGACCACCACGAAGGGGGCGCGCCCCTTCTCGCGGGCGCGCGCCAGGATCTCGTCCACCTCCACGGCGGCGTGGGCGGCGGCCACGGCCACGACGCCCTGGTGCGCCTGGCCGTGGGAGAGATCATCGAGCCGGCGCCGCTCCACGAACTCCACGAAGACGCCGCGGCGCCGTGCCTCCTCCACCGCATCGCGGAGGACACTCGACACCCGCGCGCCTCGCGCCACGTAGAGGCGGCGAAGGGGACGGCCCGCCCGCAGCGCCTCGCGCACCGCGTGCCGCCCCAGCAGCAGGTCCGACATCATCTCAACCTCGCAAGCGCCACCGCGGGCCCGTGGGGAAATCCTCCACGCTCACGCCCAGGGCGGCGAGCCGGTCGCGGACCAGGTCGGCCGTCTTCCAGTCCCGCGCCTGGCGGGCCCGCTGCCGGCCCGCCAGGATGTGCTCGATAAGCGCGGCCTCGGGGCCGTCGCTGCTGCCCGCCGCAGAAACGGGGAGGCCAGCGAAGAAGGCCGGGTGCGCCGCGGCCAGCTCCCGCGCCAGGTCTTGCAGGCGCCCGTGGAGGTCCTCTCGAGCCAACCGGCGCTGCAGGCGTATTCCCAGCACGCCCGCCAGTTCTTGCAGCACCGCGGCCGCCTCCACGAGCGCCGCCGTGGTCGCCCCGGGGTCGGCGGCGGTGCCCTTCGCCACGGCGTCGGAGAGGCGGTTGATCTCCGTGCCCAGATCAAACAGGATGGCGATGGCACGCGGCGTGTCGAAGTCGTTGTCCATCGCCTCGACGAAGGCCTGCCGGCTCCGGGCCGCGTGCTCGTTCAACTCTTCCATGCGGCGTCGCCCCTGCAGCGCCACGGCCGGCGATCCGGGCGGCGCGTGCCCTCCGCCCGCCGCCGCGTCGGGATGCTGCCGCGCCAGGATCTCCACGTTCTCCACCGCCACGATCAGGCGCTCCAACCCGCGCTCGGAGGCCGCCACGCTCTCCTCGCTCCAGGTGAGCGGGTTGCGGTAGTGGGAGGAGAGGACAAACAGGCGCAGGGCGTCCGGCGAAAAGCGGGCCAGCGCGTCCTGGATGGAGACGATGTTGCCCAGGTGGCGGGTCATCTTTTCCTGGTCGTCGCTAGGCCGCAGCAGTCCATTGTGCATCCAGTAGCGCGCGAAGGGAGCCTTGCCGGTGTAGGACTCGGACTGGGCGATCTCGTTCTCGTGGTGGGGGAAGACCACGTCCTGCCCGCCGCCATGGATGTCGAGCTGGTCGCCCAGCAACTGGATGGACATGGCGGTGCACTCAATATGCCATCCCGGGCGGCCCGGACCCCACGGGCTGTCCCAGGCCGGCTCACCTGACTTCGCCGCCTTCCACAGGGCGAAGTCCATGGGGTGCTCCTTGCGCGGGTCGGGCTCCACCCGCGCCCCGGCCTGCATCTCGTCCAGGGACCGGCCGGACAGGCGTCCGTAGCGCTCGAAGGACGTAACGCGGAAGTAGACGTCCCCGTCCACCGCGTAGGCGGCACCCTTGCGGATGAGCGTCTCGATGATCTCGATCATCTTGGGGATGGCCTGGGTGGCCCGCGGGTAGTGCTGCGCCCGCCAGATGCCCAGCGCATCCATCTCCTCCATGAACCGGTCGATGTAGCGCCCGGCCAGGACCTCGATGGTGGTGCCCTCGGCGCGGGCGGTCTCGATGATGCGGTCCTCCACGTCGGTGAAGTTCTGCACGCGGGTGACCCGGTAGCCGCGATACTCCAGGTACCGGTGGATCATGTCGAAGACGATGTAAGACATGGCGTGCCCGACGTGGCTGGGGCCGTAGAGGTTCGGGCCGCACACGTACATCCGGATACGCCCTGGCTCGACGGTGGTGAACTCCTCCACCCGCCGGCTGAGCGTGCTATACACCCGCAGACCCATGGGCGCGCTCACACCTCCACGGCCTCGAGCTCGGCGTAGGCCTCCCAGGCTGCCGTGCCTCGCAGACTCCAGGGATCGGTGCGGTAGTAGCGTCGGAGGTCGAAGGCCCCGCGATCGGTGAGGACCCTGCAGAAAAGCTCTCCCCGCTCACGTCGGACCTCCAGCACGCGCACCACGCGGTGGAACTCGCCCGCGAGCCAGAACCCGGTCAGGCGCGGGCGCAAGACTTCCGGGCGATCCACCTCCACGGCGATCGGCCGACGCACCATCGCCCGCTCGAACAGGATGGGATCCGGGGCCCGCCGGGGATGTGGCCCGTTCACCGCGCGGCGCCTTCCCGCTGGTCCCTGGCGTCCTTGGGCCGGGTGAAGATCATCCGGCCCGCCACGGTCTGGAGAACGCTGGTGACCACCAACTCGGGGGTCTCACCGATGTAGCGCTTGCCACCCTCCACGACAATCATGGTGCCGTCGTCCAGGTAGCCCACCCCCTGCCCGGCCTCCTTGCCTTCTTTGATGATGTGCACCGACAGCTCCTCGCCGGGGAGCACGACCGGCCGCAGGGCGCCCGCCAGCTCGTTGATGTTCAGGACACGGATCCCTTCCAGCTCCGCGACCTTGTTCAGGTTGAAGTCGTTGGTCACGATCCACCCCCGCAGCGACTTGGCCAGGCGGACCAGCCGACTGTCCACGTCGCCGCCGCCGTCCGAACTCTCCACGACGCGCACGGCCTGGAACTCCCGCTGCAGCTTGTTGAGGACGTCCAGGCCGCGCCGCCCCCGGTTGCGCCGCAGGGGATCGGGCGAGTCGGCAATGCGCTGGAGCTCCGAGAGGACGAACCGGGGAACCAGCAGTGGCCCCTCCAGGAATCCGGTCTTCACGATGTCGGCGATCCGCCCGTCAATGATCACGCTGGTGTCCAGGATCTTCGGCACACCCCGCTCCCGCCCGCCGCGGTCACGGTCGCCGGACTGGGGGAGCTCGCCCAGGTGCGGCAGGCTTCGCACCAGGTCCTCCCGCCGCTGCATCGCCACCTGGAAGCCCAGGTACCCGAACACCAGGGCGGCGGCGATGCGCAGGTATGGCCCGATGACGGGAATGCCGGAGAGCAGGTACCCGATCAGGAAGGCGAGCACCAGGCCGACCATGAGGCCGGTGACGCCGGCGATCAGGTCCCGCAGGGAGAAGCTGGCCAGGTGCTGCAGGCTCCAGGCCATGGCCCGGGTGAACATCCCCCACACCCAGGGGGCGAGCGCCGACCCCAGGAGCCACCCCAGGGCGGCGGCAATGCCGAGGCCAGCCAGACGGAGGGCGACGACGGCGTGTATCGGCGCGCTGGCGGGGAAAAGGTCCATCACAGCCAGGGCCATCTGGTAGGCCAGAATCGCTCCCAGAATCGCCCCTGCGATCTGGATCGCCCGCGCCATGATTCTCCGCACCTACCCGCCGCAAATGGCTGTATGACGGCCTTTTCGCCGCAACTTGAGTTATTATAGCACACGCCCGCGCGCAGCGGGAAGGCAACCGCGCCATGCGTGCGCACGCCGCAAGCCGCGCGGCGCGGGGATTTGACAAGCCCCCGCGCCGCCTTCTATAATGGCCGCGGCCGGGCATGACGGCGGGGAGGGGATCCGCTGATGAAGGAACTGGAGCGCCGGTTCCAGGACGACGTTGACCGATACCTCATCCGCCACCGCAGCATCCTGGACGTCCTCTCCAAGATCAACGAGTCTGCGGCCAGGGTCAACCGGGCCGTGAGCAAGTCTGTCACGTCCTGCGGCTGCATCACCATCGACGCCACCAAACAGCAGATCCCGCCCGACGCTTCGCTGAGCGAGCTGCGGGACTTCATGGCAACGCACGTGCAGGGGCAGCTGTGCGAACGCTGTCGGGAGATCGTGGAGACCGAAATCGGCTCCACGCTGTTCTACCTGGCCGCGGCGTGCGAGGTGCTAGGCCTGGACATGGAGAGCATCGTCCGCAAGGAGCGGCAGCGGATCTCCGCGCTGGGCGTGTACCGGCTCACGTAGGCCCGCACGGGCGGGACCTCCTCTGAATCCGCGCGCTTCGACGGGCTCAGCGCGAACGAAGTCCGTGGTGCCTCCGCCGCGGACGAGAACCGTGTTTCGGAAAAGTTGCTTCATTCATGCGCATCATGGATTTCCGAGACGCGCTGCTAGCCCACTGCGATTGCCAGCGCCTCGCCGACCGTTCCCACCGGCACTACCTGGATCGCCGCGCCATCTGGCGCCGCGGGCGTTCCGGTCCCGGAGGACGGCCGGTCCCCCACCCCGGTCTGCCGGGGCACGACGCACCGGCGAAATCCCAGACTGGCCGCCTCGGCCACCCGCCGCCCCACCTGCGCCACCGCGCGCACCTCGCCGCCAAGCCCCACCTCGCCGATGAAGACCGCCTCCGGATCGGCGGGCCGGTCGCGATGGCTGCTGGCGATGGCCACGGCGATGCCCAGGTCCGCCGCAGGCTCGCTGACCTTCACGCCGCCCGCCACGCTGGCGTACACATCCTGCATCCCCAGGTGCAGGCCGGCCCGTTTCTCCAGCACGGCCAGCAGCAGCACCAGGCGCTGGTAGTCCACGCCGGACGCGGTCCGGCGCGGCGTGCCGAACACCGTGGACGCGACCAGCGCCTGCACCTCCACCAGCAGCGGGCGCGTCCCCTCCATGGCGCACACGACGGCGGAGCCCGGCACCGCCGCGGGTCGTTGGCTCAGGAAGACCGCGGAAGGATTGGCCACCTCCGCCAGCCCCGCCGCGACCATCTCGAAGACGCCGATCTCGTTGGTGGAGCCAAACCGGTTCTTGACCGCGCGCAGGATGCGGTAGGTCTGGTAGGTCTCGCCCTCAAAGTAGAGCACGGCGTCCACCACGTGCTCCAGCACCCGCGGGCCGGCGATCTGGCCGTCTTTGGTGACGTGCCCCACCAGGATGATCGCCGGGCCGCCCGCCTGCTTGGCCACCCGCAGCAGCGCTCCCGCGCACTCCCGCACCTGGCCCACGCTGCCCGGGCTGCTGGGGATCTCGGGCATGAAGGTGGTCTGGATGGAGTCGATCACCACCAGGACTGGGGACACGCGGGCGATGTGGTCACGGATAGCGTTGAGATCGGTCTCCGCCGCCACCAGCAGCCGCTCAGCGGCCACGCCCAGTCGCTCCGCCCGCAGCCGGGTCTGCTGCAGGGACTCTTCGCCGGAGACGTACAAAACAGTGCGCCCCTGCCGGGCGACGCGGTCGCAGGTCTGCAGCAGCAGCGTGGACTTGCCGATGCCCGGGTCCCCGCCCAGCAGGACCAGCGATCCTGGCACGATCCCGCCGCCCAACACCCGGTCCATCTCCCCGATACCCGTGGGGACACGGGGCTCCGGGGTGACGTCCACCTCTACCAGGGGCAGAGGCGCTGGTGAAGTCGAGGCCGCGGCCTGGCCCCGGGCGCCGGAGGCCACCGCGACCTCTTCTACGATGGTGTTCCACTCACCGCAGCCGGGACATCGCCCGAGCCACTTGGGCGTCTCGTGGCCGCAGTTCTGACAGACGAACTTCACGCGGGTCCGGTCCATGGGAGCTCTGCGAATATCATAGGGCCCCGGCTGCATCTCTGCCGGGGCCCCTGTACCGCTCGACGGTCACGCCGCCGGACAGCCTCACTCGCCTTTGAGGGCCGACGCGTGCTCGCGCTTCTTCTCGAAGACGATGCGCTCCTCCACCGCGTCGGCCACCACCGTGTCGCCCGCGGCGAACTTCCCTCGCAGCAGCTCGTCGGAGAGCGGGTCCTCGATGAGCCGCTGGATCGCCCGCCGCAGCGGCCGCGCGCCGAAGGCCGGGTCGAACCCCTCCTTGGCCAGCAGCTCGCGGGCCCCGTCGGTGACCTCCAGGGTGATGTTTTGACCGCGCAGTTCGCGCTTCACGCGCCCCATCAGGATGTTGACGATCTCCTTGACCTGCTCGCGCGTGAGCGCCTTGAAGACGATGTTCTCGTCGATCCGGTTCAGGAACTCCGGGCGGAAGGTGCGGCGCAGCTCGTGGGTCACGTGGGACTTCATCCGCTCGTAGGCGCGCTGGTAGTCGTCGCTCTCGTCGCGCACCGCCTTGAAGCCGATGCCCACCTCCCGGTCGAGCTGGGGAGCGCCGATGTTG
>JACQTN010000371.1 GCA_016210785.1 Armatimonadota bacterium | reverse complement strand
ATGCTCGGACTCGGCCGAGCCGGTCCTGCGCATGACTGCACCGATGTCGATCGATCGCGCATCGTCGCCACGAAGCGGTCGTAGAGGAAGGCGGCGTCGTCCGGGCCGGGGCGTCCCTCGGGGTGGAACTGGACGGAGAATGCGGGCAGCGCGCGGTGGGCCAGTCCTTCCACGGTGTGGTCGTGCAGGTGGTGATGGGTGACGGTGACCTCGGGAGGCAGCGACGCTTCGTCCACGGCGTAGCCGTGGTTTTGCGTGGTGATCATCACGCGGCCGGTGGCAGCCTCCTTCACCGGGTGGTTGGAGCCGCGGTGTCCGTAGGGCAGCTTGTAGGTGCGCGCGCCCAGGGCCAGGGCCAGCAGCTGGTGGCCCAGGCAGATGCCCATGAGCGGTCGGGCGCCGAGCAACTTCTCCACCTCGCGGATCGTGCCCACAAGGACCGCGGGATCGCCGGGACCGTTGGAGATCACCACGCCCGCGGGGTTGACATCGAGAATCGTCTTCGCGGGCGTGTCGAACGGCACCACCCACACCGCGCAGCCGCGCTCCCGCAGCGCCGCCACGATCCCCTCCTTCACGCCGCAGTCCACCACCACCACCGCGGGACCGGGGCCGGGGAAGTGCACCACCTCGCCCCGCACCGCGCGCTCCACCAGGGGCTGCTCGTGCAGCCACGGCACGGCCCGGGCGCGGGCCACGAGCGCCACGACGTCGGGCTCGCCGGCGGCGATGACGCCGCGCTTGAGGCCGTGGGTGCGGAGGTGGCGGACCAGGCGGCGCGTGTCCACGCCGGCGACGGCGGTGATGCCGTGCCGGCGCAGCACGTGGTGCAGCGCCTCCATGGCCGCCCAGTGGCTGGGGATGTCCGCGCACTCCCGCACCACGAACCCCGCCACGTGCGGCCGGGACGCCTCCCACGCTTCTTCGCTGACGCCGTAGTTGCCGATCAGCGGGTAAGACATGGTGACGATCTGCCCTTCGTAGGACGGATCGCTGAGGACTTCCTGATATCCGGTCATGCTGGTGGTGAAGACGACCTCGCCCTCGGTGACGCCGGGGGCGCCCAGGGCGCGCCCCGGGAACACCGCGCCGTCCTCCAGCACCAGGGTCGCCTTCATCGTGTCCTCCCCAGATCAGGCGTCATCGCCGCGGACCGCGCGGCCGCCCGCCGTTCCGGCGACGGCCGCTCCGTCTGTGCATAATTATACATTCTTGTGTATGTCCATGCAACAGCGGAGTTGGGGCCTGGAACCGGATGTGGGAAGAGATCGGGACGCGGAAGGGTGTGGGGCTCGCCCGGCGCGGCACAGCGAACGGCCCACCGGAAATGACCGGCGGGCCCTGCACTGCGGTCAGGACAGCCTGTGAATGAGGAGGCGCACGGCGCGCCAGCCTGGCAACCATCGTTCCCTCACCGGGGCCCGTTAATGGTTGCGCTGCGTCGCCCGGGGCTGCTGCGCTCCCGGGGTGGACCAGCCTCGATGGACCGTACTGGTGTTCGACGCCCCGCGGTAAAATCCTCTTCCCTCTCTCCCCGCTGGGGGCGCGCCGTGACACCAGTGAGCGCGGTACGAGGAAACCCCTTGCAGGGATGGAGAACGTGCCGGGCGCACCCACGACCCGGACACCGCGCTGCAGACCCTGGTGAGGGGGGAACCGGGGAGAGGCCCCCGGGGAGGGCTCAGCGACACCGGCCAGCCGTCTTCTGCGACGATCAGGACTCCCCGGGACGCAAGAGGAACTCGTACATCACCATGGCCACGGCGGCCGGTCCCGCGGTCTCAGTCCGGAAGATGAGGGGACCCAGCGAGACGGTCGTGACGCCGGCGGCCTTCGCCTGCGCCACCTCTTCTGCGGCGAATCCGCCCTCGGGGCCAATGATCAGCGCGACGCGCGCGGCGGCGCGGCGGCCGGCCAGCGCCTGGCCGATGGTCTGCCCCCGCTCCTCCTCCCAGGGCATCAGGCACAGGTCGCAGCCGGCGATCTGGCGGAGGGCCTCTTCAAAGGAACAGATCTCGTGCACCTCTGGAATGGCCGTCCGGTGTGCCTGCTTGCTGGCCTCCCGCGCGATGCGCCGCCACCGCTCCACGCGACCCGCGGCCTCCGCCCGCGCCACCGAGCGGGCCGCCGCCACCGGAATGAAGGCCGCCACGCCCAGCTCCGTGCCCATGCGCACGATGGCATCCATCTTGGCGCCCTTCGCCAGCCCCTGGACCAGCGTCAGGTGCACGGCCAGCGTGCCTCCGGCGGGCCGCGCTTCCAGGATCCGCCCGGTCACCTCCGCGGGCCCGCATCGCTCCACCTCCACCAGGTACTCGGTGGTGCGACCGTCAAACGCCAGCAGGTGGTCGCCCGCCCGCAGGCGCAACACGACCGCGGCGTGGCGCGCCTCCGGCCCGGCCAGCCGCAGCCGGTCGCCCTGCACGTGTCCGGGAGTCACGAGGAAGCGGTGAAGGCGATGCAGCGCCACTCCTCCTCGCGCAGCAGCCGGGTGCCATGCAGCCCGGCCGCCTGGGCCGCGCGCATCACCAGCCGGTAGCCCTCCGCGGTCATCCCCGCCACCACCACGCGTGCGCCCGGCGCCATCCGAGGGGGCACCTGGGGCAACAGCTCCGCAGCGGCCTCCCCGGAGATGTTGGCCAGGATCAGGTCGGCCCGGTCGTCGAAACCCTCCAGCAGGCTCCCCTCGTGCACCCGCACGCGGTCCGCCACGGCGTTGTAGGCGGCGTTGCGCCGGGCCACCTCCACGGCGATGGGGTCGATGTCCGCCGCCTCCACGCGCACCGCTCCCAGCTTTGCCGCGGCCAGGCTCAGGATGCCCGATCCGGTACCGACGTCGAAGACCACCTCCCCGCCGCGCACCTCCGCTTCCACCACCTGCAGGCACTGCCGGGTGGACGGGTGCAGCCCGCTGCCGAACGCCATGCCCGGGTCGAGCTCGACGACCACCTCGCCCTCGCGAGGTTCGTACCGCTCCCAGGTCGGCTTGATGACCAGCCGCCGTCCGATGTGAACCGTCTTGAAGTAGGCGCGCCAGGACGTCGCCCAGTTCTCGGCGTCCATCTCCCGCAGGTCGATGGCCCCGGGGCCGAGGTCGATCCCCGCCTCGGGCAGGACCCGGATGCGGCGCGTGATGGTCTCGATGGTGACGGGCGTGGCGGGACCCAGCGGCAGGTAGGCGCGCAGCCGCACCTGGCCCGGCGCGGGGATCTCCTCCACAACCCCGCCGGTGCGCGCCTCGAGCAGGATGGCGGCTACCGCCTCGGCGGCAAAGGGGGACGTGAGGACGCTGATCTCGACCCAGCGCGGGGGATCGGCGTTCACGACAGCAGGTCCTTGACCTTTTCCACCAGGTTCTTCGACTGCGGTTTGATCTTCTCGCCGCGGGTCTTGGCAAACTGCAGGAGCAGGCGGCGTTCCTCTTTGGAAAGCTCAGTGGGGATCTCCACCCGCAGGCGCACATGCTGATCGCCGCGGCGGCCCTTGAGGTCCGGCAGTCCCTTCCCCTCCAGCGTCAACACTGCGCCGGGCTGGGCGCCCGCCGGAATTGCCATCGTCGCCGTTCCCTCCAGCGTGGGCACCTCGACCTCGTCGCCGAGGGCGGCCTGGGCCATGGAGACGGGGACCTCGCACCACACGTGGCGGCCGTCCCGCTCGAAGACCGGGTGCGGAGCCAGGTTGAGGAAGGCGTACAGGTCGCCGCGCGGCCCGCCGTGTGTCCCGGCCTCGCCTTCCCCTGCCAGACGCAGGCGCATGCCGTCATCCACGCCGGCCGGGACGTGCACGGTGAGCGTGCGCTCCGCCGGCACCCGTCCCGAGCCCCGGCAGGTCTTGCATGGGTTGCGCAGCACCTTCCCGCGGCCGCCGCAGCGGCTGCAGGTGGTGACCTGGGCAAACTGGCCGAAGAAGGTCTGACGCACGTAGCGCACCTCGCCGGCCCCGCGGCAGGTGGGGCATTCCTGCAGCCCGCCGCCCTTCTCCGCGCCCGTGCCGAAACAGGTGGCGCAGGTCTCCAGTCGCGTCAAGGTGACTTCCTTGTCGGCGCCGCTCGCCACGTCTTCCAGGCTCACCTCCAGGTCGAGGCGGAGGTCGACGCCGCGGGCCGGCTCGTCCGGGTCGCGGGATGCGCCGCGGCGCGCCCCGGTGCCGAAAAAGGCGTCGAAGATATCATCGAAGGGACTGGTGAAGTCGCGCAGATCCGCGTCCACGCCGCGCCCGGCCCCCTGGAACCCCTCGTGGCCGAACCGATCGTACCGGCCGCGCTTGTCGGGATCGCTCAGCACCTGGTACGCTTCGTTGATCTGCTTGAAGCGCTCGGTGGCGTGGGGGTCGTCCTTGCGCACGTCGGGGTGGTGCTCGCGCGCCAGCCGCCGGTACGCCTGCTTGATCTCCTCCTGGGAGGCGCGGCGATCCACGCCCAGGATCTCGTAGTAGTCAGGCTTGCCCTTGCTGGCGGCCATGGCGTGTCCCCCGGGTGTGAGGCGGCGGTCGGACGCGGCTCAGGCCTCGTGGAGCCCGGCCGACCGGGAGAGGATCTCGCTGAGGGCCTCGGCGAGGGCGCTCACGATCGCGATCACCCGGCCGTAGGGCATCCGCGTGGGACCGATGATGCCCACCGCGCCCGCGGGACGTCCGCCCAGGTGGTAGGCCGCGGCGACCACGGAGCACTCGCGCATTTCCGGATACTTGTTTTCGCTGCCGATGGAGACCATGACGTGACCCAGCTGCACCGCGTCCAGCACGTCGGCCATCATCGCCTCCTGCTCCAGGGCCGACAGCACCGGGCGCGCCCGGCTCAGGTCCTGGAACTCCGGCTGCTTGAGGATGTTGGCCGTCCCCTCGACGTGGATCCGGGAGGCCAGGTGGGTCAGGTCGCGCCGCAGCAGCACGCGCAGGTACTGGACCAGCCGGTGGTGGCGCGCCGCGTCCTGGCCCACCTCGTTGAGCAGTTCGTCAGTGATCTCGCCCAGGGCCCGGCCCCTCAGCCGCTCGCTCATCAGGTGGGAGAGGCGCTCCAACTCGTCGGGTCGTACCGACTCGGGCATCGTCATCGGCCGGCCTTCGATCACGCCACCGTCGGTGACGATGACGGCCAGCAACTGCGTCGCCGACACGGGGATCAGGTGCAGGTGCTTGAAGACGCCGCGGTTGGGCGGCGCCGCCGCCACCACGGAAGGGTAGTCGGTCATGCGGGCCAGCGTCTCCGCGGTTCGCTCCGCCACCTGGTCGGCGGGACCGGCGGAGGCCATGAGCCAGCGGCGCAGCCGCAGCCGCTCCGCGGACGGCACCTCTTCCTCCGGCCGCAGCGCGTCCACGAACATCCGGTAGCCGCGGTCGGTGGGGATGCGCCCGGCCGACGGGTGCGGCTGCCGCAGGTAGCCCATCTCCTCCAGCGCACCCATCTCGTTCCGGATGGTCGCGGAGCTGACCTGGAGCCGGGACCGCTGCACCACCGTCTCCGACCCGACGGGCTCCACGGTGGTGATGTACTCCCGGATGACCGCGTCGAGGATGTCGCGCTTTCGGGCGTCGAGTGTGTTCAACCGCTCACCCCCGCTGGCCTGTGGCGCGCACGGCTGTGGGCTTCAGGCATCGGTTTGAGAGTATCATCCGGCCTTTTTCCCTGTCAATCTACTCCCCCTCCCCTGATCGTGCGTCCACCCATGCATTCCTGATGCTCGGACTGACCCCCCTTGAAATCTCTGAAGACCTTCAATCACTCTTTCAGTCTTGAGGGCCGCAACAATCCTACCGCCGTGCGCAGTTCCTCCACGCCCAGCGCCCGGCACAGCGCCAGGTACACCGCCGCGCCGCCCGAGATCGCGGCGCCCACCTGCAGCGCCTGCCCGCTGAGGCGGTGCAGGTCCACCACCTTTCCCGCCAGCGAGCCCACGCCAGCGATGGCGAGCCCGGCGGCCAGCGCGGGGACCGCGAAGCCCAGCGTGGCCCTCCCGATGCGCGGCCCGTCCACGTTGCCCAGGCGGCGGTGGAGCCTCCACAGCAGGATGCCCACGTTCGTGATGGCCACCAGGGAGGTGGCCAGCGCGATGCCGGTGTGCCCCAGCACCCGCATGAGAACCAGGTTGGCCACGGCGTTCAGAGCCACCATGGAGGCTCCCACCTTGACCGGTGTTTTCATGTCGTGCAGCGCATAGTACACGCGGGTGAGGATGTAGTAGGCAGAGATGGCGGGAAGGCCCACCGCGTACGCCGCCACCGCCGCCGCCACCGCCTCCGTCGCCTCGCGCGTGAACACGCCCCGCTCGAACATCAGCCGCACCAGTGGCGCCGCCAGGGCGATCATCCCCACGGCCACCGGCAACGTGGCGAAGATGGCGGTGCGCAGGCCCAGCGACATGGTCT
>JACQTN010000050.1 GCA_016210785.1 Armatimonadota bacterium | reverse complement strand
GGCAAGCGCGGTAGCATGGGACACGGCGCACAACGTCGCACCTGCCCGTCGTGCGTCCGGTGAGCGCAGTAGGGCGGCTCGCGGCGGAAGAATGTGGCACGTGCCGGCGCGCCGTAAGTTCGGCGAGCGCGGCACAGCGGTGCGCCTTGCACGCGGGTGGAACGTGTCAGGGCCTCCCCCGATCGCAAACAAGATGAAGGCTGGAGTGGCGCGAAGTCACTCCAGCCAACCTTGATGCGAGGCCGCGGCAAGGGGAATCGCCGGCCGCGGCCTCGAATATTATCAGGGAGCCTGTTGGAGCCAACGTCTGACGAGGGGGGTCGGAGGATGAGCCCGTCCAGGATTCTGGCGCTCGTGGTGGCGGTGCTGATGGCGGGCGCGCTGGCGATGCCGTCGCCGGTGCCCGCGGGCCAGGCCCCGAAAAAGATGAAGGTCGGCCTGGTCTTCGACGTGGGGGGCCGCGGGGATCTGTCCTTTAACGACATGGCCTACGCCGGCCTGGAGCGTGCGGGCAAGGAGTTCTCCGCGCGCATCACCACCAAGTACCTGGAGCCGTCCGCCGGCGGCGAGAACCGGGAGGCGCTGCTGCGCCTGCTGGCGGAAGACGGCTACGACCTGATCTTCGGCATCGGGTTCCTGTTCACCGACAACATCAAGAAGGTGGCCGGGCAGTTTCCCAAGGTGAAGTTCGGCCTGGTGGACGGGTTCATCGAGGCGTTGAACGACGGCTCCAACGTCGTCTGCCTGCTGTTCAAAGAGCACGAGGGCTCCTTCCTGGTGGGCGCCGCGGCCGCCCTCAAGTCCAGGACCGGGAAGATCGGCTTCGTGGGCGGCATGAAGATCCCGCTCATCGAGAAGTTTGAAGCGGGCTACATCGCGGGCGCGCGATACGTGAAGCCGAAGATCGAGGTGTTCAGCGATTACGCGGGCACCACCGGCGAGGCGTTCCGCGACCCGGTGAAGGGCAAGGAGCTGGCGCTGGCCCAGTACGACCGCGGCGCGGACATCATCTACCACGCCTCCGGCGCCACCGGGATCGGCGTCTTCGAGGCGGCGTCGGTCAAGAAGCGGCTGGCCATCGGCGTGGACGCCGACCAGTCTCTGACCGTGAAGCCCGACCTGCGCAGGCACATTCTCACCAGCATGCTCAAGCGGGTGGACGTGGCGGTCTACGAGACCATCAGGGCGCAGGTGCAGGGGAAGTTCAAGGGCGGGTACGCCACCTTCGGGCTCAAGGAAAACGGCGTGGGATATGCCGTGAACCAGCACAACCGGTCCATGATCCAGGACATCGCGCCGCGGCTGGACGCCATCCGCAAAGACATCGTGGCGGGGAAGATCAAGGTGCCGGCCTCCCGCAAAGAACTGCAGTAGTCGCGGCGGACCCCAGGAAATACGCTGCATTTCCCGGGTGACTCCCTCGACTCATCGGACCGTCCATTCCGCGGCCGCCGGGGCTCTGCGATGATTCGAGAGGGTCAGCGATCCCACGTCAGCCTGACCGCGACCTCCGCGATTCCTGTGCAAGCTGTATAGGGGCGACCCGGCGCATGGCCGCCGAGCCGGTCATCCAGCTCCGCGACATCACCAAGCGCTTCCCCGGCGTCGTCGCCAACGACGGCGTGACGGTGGAGGTGGGGCGCGGCGAGATCCACGCCGTGGTGGGCGAGAACGGCGCGGGCAAGTCCACCCTCATGAAGATCCTCTACGGCCTGTACCGGCCGGACGCCGGCGAGATTCTGATCCGCGGCCGCCCGGTGGCGCTGGACGGCCCGCGGCACGCCCTGCACCTGGGCATCGGCATGGTGCACCAACACTTCATGCTGGTGCCCGGCTTCACGGTGACCGAGAACATCATCCTGGGCAGCGAGCCCGCGTCGCACGGGCGCCTGGACCGGGCGCGGGCCCGGGCGGTGGTGGCCCGTCTGTGCCAGCAGTTCGGGTTCCGCCTGGATCCCGACGCGCAGGTGCAGACCCTCTCCGTCGGCGAGCAGCAGCGCATCGAGATCCTCAAAGTGCTCTACCGCGGCGCCGAGATCCTGATCCTGGACGAGCCCACCGCAGTACTGGTGCCGCAGGAAGTGGAAGAGCTGTTCACTAACCTCCGACGCCTGCGCGCCGACGGCAAGACCATCCTGTTCATCAGCCACAAGCTGGACGAGGTGCTGGCCATCGCCGACCGCATCACGGTGCTGCGGCGCGGCCGGGTCGTGGGGACCGTGGCGGCGGGCGCCACCAAGGCGGCGCTGGCGGAGATGATGGTGGGCCGGCCGGTGCTGCTGGCGCTGGAGCGGTCGCCGGCCGCGCCCGGAGAGTTGATGTTGGAGGCGCAGGACCTGACCGTGGCCGACGGCGACGGCCGCGCGCTCGTTCGTGGCGTCTCCTTGGCCGTGCGCGGGGGAGAGATCTACGCCATCGCCGGGGTAGAGGGCAACGGCCAGTCGGAGCTGGTGGAGGCGCTGGTGGGGCTGCGGCCGCTGGCCGGCGGGCGGGTGCTGGTGGGTGGGGCCCCGGTGGCGCGGCACACGGTGCGGGAGGCGCGAAGCCGCGGGGTGGCCCACGTGCCTGAGGACCGCCACCGCCGCGGGCTGGTGCTGCCCATGGCGGTGTGGGAAAACCTGATCCTGGGCCACCACCGCCGGCGCTCCTTCCTGCGGGGGCCGTTCCTGCGCATGCCCGCGATCCTGGAGTTCGGCCGGCAGCGCGTCGCGGAGTTTGACGTGCGCGTGCCCGCCCTGCGCACGCCGGCGCTGGCGCTGTCGGGCGGCAACCAGCAGAAACTCGTCCTGGCCCGGGAGCTGGCCTTCCAGCCGCGGGTGCTGATCGCAGCGCAGCCCACGCGCGGGCTCGACATCGGGGCCACCGAGTTCGTGCGCCGGCAGTTGCTGGCGGCTCGCGCGGAGGGGCGCGCCGTGCTGCTGGTCTCCGCGGACCTGGACGAAGTCCTGACGCTGGCAGACCGCATCGGCGTCATGTACAACGGCCGGATCGCGGCCGAGTTCGCCCACGGCGAGGCCACGCCGGCGGAGTTGGGGTTGTACATGGTGGGCACGGAGCGCAAGGGAAGGGAGGGCGCGCCGTGAGCCCGCGCGTGCGCCTCACCGTCCTCCAGGCGGCCGCCCCGCTGGTGGCGCTGCTGCTGGGCGTCGTGGTGGCGGCGGCCATCATGCTGGCGCTGGGGCACGATCCGGTCGCCACCTTCGCCCTGATGGCGAGCTTCAACCTGCGGCCCGCCAGCCTGGCTTCCATCGCCTTCAAGGCCACGCCGCTGATCTTCGCGGGCCTGGCCGCGGCCATGGCCTTCCGCGTGAATCTATGGAACATCGGGGTGGAGGGCCAGTATTACATCGGCGCCTTCGCCGCGGCGATGGTGGGGTTCGGGCTGCGCGGGCTGCCCGCCGTGATCCATCTCCCCCTGACGATCCTGGCCGGCGTGGCTGGCGGTGTGCTGTGGGCGCTGCCGCCGATCCTGCTGCGCCTGCGCCGCGGGGCCCACGAAGTCATCACCACCATCATGATGAACTACATCGCGCTGGCGCTGGTGCACTACCTGCTGGCGGACGTCTTCCGCGACCCCGCCCAGGCCGGCACGCCCCGCATCCGCACGCCGCTACTGGCGGCGTCGGCCCGCATGCCCGGCCTGCACGACGCGCTGGCGCTGGCAGGGATCGAACTGCCCGGCCACTCGGCGCTCAACTGGCTGCTGCCCGTCGGGATCCTGCTGTGTGTGGCGCTGGCCCTGCTGCTCAGCACGACGCGGGCGGGCTACGAGGTGCGGGCGGTGGCCCACGGGGCGGGCGCCGCAGAGGCGGCGGGCATCCCCCTCGACCGCGTGCACCTCATGATGTTCGCGGGCAGCGGGGCGCTCGCCGGGCTGGTGGGGCTCAACGACCTGCTGGGGTTCTTCGGCTACTTCGACGTGGACTTTCCCAAAGGGCTCGGGTTTCTGGGGATCTCCGTGGCGCTGCTGGCGAAAAACCATCCGGTGGGGATCATCTTCGCGGCGCTGCTCTTTGGCTATCTCGACCGCGGCGCGGAGGGCATCCAGGTGTTCAGCCGCGTGCCGCGGGAGGTGATCACCATCCTGCAGGCGGTGACGATCCTGGCGATCGTCGTCGCCTACGAAGGCGTGTCGCGGTATCTCCGCGCGCTCCGCACCCGCGAGGCGGCGGTGCCGGGCGCGGCAACTCCAGGACCGGAGGCGGCCTGATGGAGCTGGTTGCCTCCGCGATCCGTCTCACCGTGCCGATCCTGCTGGCCTCGCTGGGCGCGGTCTTCAGCGAGCGGGGCGGTGTGGTCAACATCGGCCTGGAGGGCATCATGATCGTGGGCACCTTCTTCGGCGCGCTGGGCGCGCTGAAGTACGGGCCGGCGGCCGGCGTGGCGATGGCCGCCGCGGCGGGGCTGGCCTTGGCTCTGCTGCACGCGGTGGTGACCATCACCTTCCATGTGGACCAGATCATCAGCGGCGTCGCCCTCAACATGCTGGCGGGCGGTCTGACCCGGTTCCTCTCCATCCTGCTGTTCGGCATGGCCACCCAGTCGCCCGGCGTCCCCGGATTCGCGCCGCTCAGCGTCCCGCTGCTGCGCGACGTCCCCTTCTTGCGGCCGGTGGCCAGCGGCATCTCGCCGCTGGTGGTGCTGGCGGCGCTGGCGGTGGTGGCCGCGCACCTGATCCTTACCCGCACCGTCTTCGGGCTGCGGCTGCGCGCGGTGGGCGAGAACCCCCACGCCGCGGACACGCTGGGGCTTAACGTGTACGTGCTGCGCTACAGCGGCGTGCTGCTGAGCGGGGTCTTCGCGGGCGTGGCGGGGAGTTATCTGGCCATCGAGCAGGGGCGCCACTACTTCGAGGGGATGACCCAGGGGCGCGGGTTCATCGCGCTGGCCGCGCTGATCTTCGGCAACTGGTGGCCGGTGGGCGCGGCCGCGGCCTCGGCGCTGTTCGGCTTCTTCGACGCCCTGAGCCTGCGGGTCGTGGTGACCGGCGTGCCTTACCAGTTCATCACGGCGCTGCCCTACGCCGTGTCGATCCTGGTGCTGGCGGGGGTGGTGCGGCGCGCACGCCCGCCGGCCGCGGCGGGCCGGCCCTACGTGAAGGAGGAAGGGTAGCCCGCCGTCTAAGTATATAGTATCCCGGTTGTCTCAGGCCATGGAGACGCACAGCATGCGGTGGAGGCGGGTGGCGTTTCTCCTTCTCCTGTTCGGGGGAGGCTTTGTCCTGGGCGCGTTCGATCCGGTGCCCGGGGGCGCCGCCTTCCTGGGCGCCCCCGCGCGCACCTCGGGCCACGCCACCTTTGCCCACCACAACGCCTACGGCGACCTGATCGGCTGGCGGCGCGATGACGCGGTGGTGCTGTGGTGGGATCGTGACCAGTTCGCCGGGCACTACCGCCTGTTGCGCGCACCCGGCCCGGGCGGCCCCTGGGAGCCGGTCCTGCACATGACCGCGGAGGACGCGGAGGAGCACGTGGCCATCCTGGATCGCCCTCTCAGGGTGGTCGGCACGTGCTACCGCGTGGAGGCGTTTGACAGCCACGACGAGCTGCTCCGGACCTATGTGCCGCTGTGCATCACCAGCGATCACCTGGGGCCGCTGCTGCGTCCTTGAGGACGCAGCACCTCCTCCAGACCCCGGCCCCTCCCGCGACGCCGCACCCGCTTCTGCGGTCCGGTTTGCCGGATCTGCGGGAGAGGAGGACCGCCTCCTCCATGGAATATGTTCATGAATTGACGGTTTGACGCCACTGGGCGACCCGAGGTCCCCGGAACATTCCTGCGGGTTCTTTCGGGATGGGGGTGGAGGTGGGGCCGTGCGGGGAGGAGGCCGGCCATCGTCGAGAGAGGGTGCGCACGCGCCCGAGGATCGGTCGGGATTGGGAGAGCGGCTCCGCAAGGCCCGGGAATCGCGGGGCATGACCCTGGAGGACGTGGAGGCCGTCACCAAGGTTCGCGCCCGGTTCCTGGCGGCCATTGAGGAGGAGCGCTTCGATCTGCTGCCGGCCCAGGTTTACGGGCGGGGGTTTATCCGCCTCTACGCCCGCGCCGTCGGCCTCGACGAGAGCGTCCTGCTCTCTTCCTTCGCCCACGTGCTGCCCCCGGACCGGTCCACCGTGCTCGCCAAGCCCATCCTGGAGGTGCCCATCGAGCCCGCCGCGTCACGCTCCTGGTGGCGGCGCTATGTGATGTACGCCGCGACGATCGTCGTGGGTGCTGCCGTGGTCGTGCTGTACGTCGGCGTCGCGCAGATCCGCCAGTTCACCCAGCCGCTGCCGCCCGCGTCGGCGCCGGCGGGGCAGACGGCCCAACCCGGGCAGGCGCCGCAGATGGCCGGGCCAACGCCGCAGAGCCAGCCGGGACAGACGGGGGAGCCCGGACCGGCCGCGCAGCCAGGATCGTCCGGCCCGCCCGGCGCCACCCAGTCGGACGCCCCGCAGCCCGGGGCTGCGCCCTCTGGATCCCCGATCCAACCCTCGCCGTCGGCACCTTCGGCGCCATCTGCGCCCGCGGCCTCCGCGCCGTCTACATCGCCGCCGGCGCCGCAAGTTCCTTCCGGACCGTCCGCGCAACCCGCCCAGCCCGCGCCGGGATCGCCGCCGCCGCGCGACGCGCCATCCGTCCCGCCCGCCACTCAGGGCGCGCCTTCGACCGCATCTGGCACGGCGCCATCTCCGTCGTCCAGAGTCACGCTGGCGGTACGCGCGTCGGGTCGGTCCTGGCTGCGGGTGGAGGTGGATGGCGTCCAGGCCTTCGTGGGGTTCACCGCCGCGGGCGACAGCAGGAGCTGGCACGGCCGGCAGTACATCCTTGTCCGCGCCGGCAACGCGGGAGTTCTCGGGGTGTCGGTCAACGGCCGGCCTGTCAGGTTCGGGCAACTGGGCGAGGTTGTGGAGTACCGGTACACCCCGTGAGAACCCGCGCCTTCCGAATCTCGTTCTTGATTTTCAAATTAAATAATTGTATGATAGAATCCGGAGTGGGCGCGCCATGAGAGCGGCGATCATCTCCGTGGGCAGCGAGTTGCTGCTCGGACAGATCGTGGACACCAACGCCAGTCACCTGGCCCGGACGCTGGCGGGCCTCGGGGTGGATCTCTACTACAAATTCACCGTGGGCGACAATCGGGAGAGGATCCAGCAGGTGCTGCGGGACGCCGTGGCCCGCGCCGACCTGATCCTCATGACCGGGGGTCTGGGGCCCACCGACGACGACCTGACCAAGGAGGCGGTGGCGGACGCGCTGGGGCTGGATCTGGTCAACGATCCGGACGTGGAGGCCCGCCTCCGCGAGCGGGCCGCGCAGCGAGGGCGTCCCGTCTCTGCCTCGATGCTCAAGCAGGCGCTGGTGCCGCGGGGCGCCCGCATCATCGCCAACCAGTGGGGCAGCGCGCCGGGGCTCATCGTCGACCACGGCGGCGGCACCATCATCATGATGCCCGGCGTGCCGCGGGAGATGTACGGCATGGTGGAGCACGGGGTGGTTCCCTACCTGCGCGAGCGCGGCTGGATCGACGCGCGGATGATCCGGTCGCGCGTGATGCGCATCGCCGGGTTGGGAGAGGCGCTGGCCGCGGAGCGCGTGCGCGATCTGCTCGGCGGCAGCAACCCGACCGTCGCACCGCTGGCCCACACCGGCGAGGCCCACCTGCGCATCACCGCCAAGGGTACCGAGGATGAGATCGCGCGGTTGCTGGACGAGGCGGAGGCCCGCATCCGGGAGCGGCTGGGGGACGCGGTCTTCGGCACCGATGACGAGGCGATGGAGGTGGTCGTCGTCCGGCTGCTCGGGCGGCACCACCTCACGCTGGCGGTGGCCGAATCGTGCACGGGCGGCCTCATGGCGCACCGCCTGACCAACGTGCCCGGCGCGTCCAAGGTCTTCATCGAGGGGGTCGTCGCCTACAGCAACCACGGCAAGACCACGCTGCTGGACGTTCCCGCGGAGGTGATCGAGCGCCACGGTGCCGTCAGCGCGGAAGTCGCCCGGGCCATGGCGGAGGGCGTCCGGCGGCGGGCAGGCAGTGCCCTGGCCCTGGCGGAGACCGGTATCGCCGGCCCGCCGCAGGGCGCGCACTCACCAAAGCCCGTGGGGCTGGTCTACCTGGCCCTGGCCAACGCGCAGGGCGTCAGGGTCGAGGAACACCGCTTTGGGGCCGAGGCAGGGCGGGAGGCCACCAAGCAACTGGCGGCGCAGGCGGCGCTCAACATGGTGCGGCTCTACATCCTCCGCAATGCCGGCTAGGCGAGAGGGCCCTCTGCACCGGGTCTTCATCGCGGTGGAACTGGCGCCCGCGCTGCGGGAGGCCGTCGCCCTGGTGCGGGAACGGATGCCAGGCACTGGAGGAGCTTTGCGCTGGGTTTCTTCTGAAAACCTGCACTTCACACTCAGGTTCCTGGGCGAGATCACGCCAGCCCAGGTGGACCGCGCCAGGATCGCAACGCGAGAGGCGGCAGGAGGCGTCACCCCATTCACCATTTCGCTGGCCGGCGTCGGGGCGTTCCCGGATCCTTCGCGGCCGCGCATCATCTGGATCGGCGTACGGGAGGGCCAGGAGCCTCTTCGTGCCCTGGCTGACCGGGTGGAGGAGCGCCTGCGCCGGCACCGGTTTTCGAAAGAGGACCGGCCCTTCGCGCCCCACCTCACGGTGGCGAGGGTGAGGGAGCCCTGGCGCACCGGCGATCTCTCGGGGATCATCGCGGCCCTCGGTGGGGTCGAGGTAGGCACGCAGCCGGTAGAGACGGTGGTGGTAATGGAGAGCCGTCTGTTGCCCGGGGGTCCCATGTACACCCCGCTGGAGACCGTGGCGCTGGGCGAAGGCGAGCGTGAAGGTTCCTCTTGACAGGGCAAACATATGTTTGGTATAGTGGCGGCGTAGACCCGGAGGAGGTATGCGCGAATGAACGAGCGGCAGCGCGCCCTCGACCTGGCCCTTACCCAGATCGAGAAACAGTTCGGCAAGGGCTCCATCATGAAGCTTGGGGAAGCGTCCGCCAAGCTGCAGGTGGAGGTCATCCCCACCGGCGCTCTCACGTTGGACGTGGCGCTTGGCATCGGTGGCGTGCCCCGCGGACGCGTGGTGGAGATCTACGGCCCGGAGGCGTCCGGGAAGACGACGCTTGGCTACCACATCATCGCGGAGGCGCAGCGCGAGGGCGGCATCGCCGCGTTCATCGACGCGGAGCACGCGCTCGATCCCAACTACGCGCGGGCCATCGGCGTGGACGTGGACAACCTCTACATCTCCCAGCCCGATTCCGGCGAGCAGGCGCTGGAGATCGGGGAGATGCTGGTGCGCAGCGGCGCGGTGGACGTGGTGGTGGTGGACTCGGTGGCGGCGCTGGTGCCGCGCGCCGAGCTGGACGGCGAGATGGGGGACCAGCACCTCGGATTGCAGGCGCGCCTGATGTCGCAGGCGCTGCGCAAGCTCGTGGGCACCATCAGCAAGTCGCACACCACGGTCATCTTCATCAACCAGCTCCGCGAGAAGATAGGGGTCATGTTCGGGTGCTTGCACTACAACGCCAGGGTCGTCCTGGCCGACGGAAGCACGATGAAGATCGGCAAGATCGTCAACCAGCGTCTGCCGCTTGAGGTGCTGAGTTATGACCCCGCGACCGGTAAAGTCGAGCCGCGCCGCGTCGTCAACTGGTTTGACAACGGTAACGCCGACCACTTCCTGCAGTTCGAGGGGGAGGGTGGACCCTCGGGCCGCCGGAGATTTGCGGTCACGCCGAACCACCTGATCTTCACACCGCGGGGAGAAGTGCCTGCGGGCGAACTTCGGGTGGGTGACGAGGTGCTGGTCTCTGTGGAAGACTATCGGGTGACCGACGATCAGCTCCAGCTCCTGCTCGGGGGCACGCTGGGAGACGGGTCCCTCCGTCAGGTGGGAGCCCACTCCGCGGCGTTTCGAGTCGGGCACGGTGAAGACCAGGCACAGTACGTCCGTTGGAAGCACTGGATGCTGGAGCCGTTCTCGCGCGCGCTCGGTCCGGTGGGGCAGGGCGTGGGGTTCGATACACTGGCCTTTCCCATGCTGGCCGAGATTCGAAGAGATCTCTATGAAGACGGCAGGCGGACGGTCGCAGCCTCGGTGCTCGAGCGGCTCGACGCTAGGGGATTGGCTGTATGGTATGGCGACGATGGGTCTTTCGGCGGGCACTTCGATCGCTGGGGGCACGGCAAGGCCGTCCTCTACAACAAGTCGCTGAAGGGAAGCGCGCGGGAGCGCGTGGCCACCATGTTCGAGCGGCTCGGCGTCGGGAGGCCGCGCGACGACGGGCGTGGGTTCTGGTTCACCTCTGAGCAGACGGCCCGGCTTCACGCGCTCATCGCGCCATACCTGCATCCTGCCCTGCAGCACAAGCTGCATCCTTCGCTGCGCGGCCGATTCGCCTGGCAGCCGGATCTCAGCGATGCCCACCTGAACGGTACCAGGCTCGCGGCCCGAAAGCGGCTGAGAGCCATACCCACGCGCATCAC
Source organism: Armatimonadota bacterium (assembly GCA_016210785.1). GTDB lineage: Bacteria > Sysuimicrobiota > Sysuimicrobiia > Sysuimicrobiales > JACQTN01 > JACQTN01. The sequence continues at coordinate 2,691 of JACQTN010000050.1, read as the reverse complement.
GAAGATCTACGTGAAGCCCCCAACCCGATCGATGCGGCGCTTCGACCTCGAGGTGGAAGGCAACCACACCTATCTCGTCGATGGCGTGGTGGTCCACAATTCTCCCGAGACCACCACCGGCGGCCGTGCGCTGAAGTTCTACGCCTCGGTGCGCATGGAGATCCGCCGCACGGAGAGCCTGAAGGTCGGGGATCAGATCGTCGGCATGCGGGCGCGGGTGAAGGTGGTGAAGAACAAGCTGGCCCCGCCGTTCCGCGACGGCGAGTTCGACATCGTGTACGGCAAGGGTATCTCCAAGGCGGGCAGCATCCTGGACATGGCTGCGAGCGCCGGCCTGATCAGCCGCAGCGGCACCTGGTTCTCCTACGGAGAGATGCGCATGGCCCAGGGCCGTGACAACGCCCGCGACTTCCTGGAGAACAACCCGGAGGTGGCGCGGGAGATCGAGATGAAGCTGCGGGAGAAGCTCGGCCTGGTGCGGCCGAAGTCTGCCGGGGAGAACGGGGCCGCCGAGGGACGCGCCGCGGAGGGGCGTGCGGCGGAGGCTCGCTCCGTGCCCGTGAAGGCGCGGGTGTGATTCGCGCGAGCGCGGCTCGCTGAACTCACCTCAGGGAATGGCTGAGCCGCGGCGGGGGGAGCAGGGGAGCGAGGGACCGGCCCAGCTGACGCTGGAGTTCCAGGACCGGGTGGACGAGTCGCTCCTCCCGGAGGTGGAGGAGATCGCGGTCGGGGCCGTCACGGTCCAGGAGACGGCCGCTGATCCCATCCTGGCCGATCTCAATCCGGAGCAGCGCCGCGCCGTCACCCACGGCGCCGGCCCGTTGCTGATCGTGGCGGGCGCCGGCACCGGCAAGACCACCGTCATCACCCGCCGCATCGCCTACCTGATCGCCACCAAGCAGGCCCGTCCGCGGGAGATCCTGGCCCTCACCTTCACCGACAAGGCCGCCGCGGAGATGGAGGAGCGCGTCGACGTCCTGGTGCCTTACGGGTACGCCGACGTCTGGATCAGCACGTTCCACGCCTTCGGGGACCGGGTGCTGCGCGAGCACGCGCTGGAGGTGGGGCTGCGGCCCGACTTCCGCATTCTCACCCGCGCGGAGCAGGTCGTCTTTCTCAAGGAGCACCTCTTCGACCTGCCGCTGGACTACTACCGGCCGCTGGGCGATCCATCCAAGCACGTGGAGGCGCTGATCGCCCTCTTCAGCCGGGCCAAGGATGAGGACGTCAGCCCTGACGAGTACCTGGCCTATGCGGAACGCGTCGCCCGGGAGGCGGCGGAACGGCCGGACGACCGCGAACTGAACGACTTCGCGCGCCAGCAGCAGGAGATCGCGCAGGCCTACCGGCGTTACCGGGATCTGCTGGCTGCGGAGGGGCTGGTGGACTTCGGCGATCTCATCATCCTGATGCTCCGCCTGCTGCGGGAGCGCCCGCAGGTGCTGCGCCGCTACCAGGAGCAGTTCCGCCACATCCTGGTGGACGAGTTCCAGGACACTAACTACGCCCAGTTTCAACTCGTGCAGTTGCTGGCCGCCCGCCACTGCAACGTCGCCGTGGTGGGCGACGACGACCAGAGCATCTACAAGTTCCGCGGCGCCGCCATCAGCAACATCCTCAACTTCATGGATGCCTTTCCGAACGCGGCGCAGGTGGTGCTGACGCGGAACTACCGCTCGCCGCAGCCGCTGCTGGACGCCGCCTACCGGCTCATCCGGCACAACGATCCCGACCGCCTGGAGGTCAAGCACCGCCTGGACAAGCGGCTGCGGGGCCGGCCGCAGCCAGGACCCACCGTGCACCACCTCCACTTCGACACGGTGGGGGCCGAGGCGGACGCCGTGGCCCGGCACATCGCCGACCGCGTGGACGCGGGCACCCACCGGTACCGCGACTTCGCCATCCTGGTGCGCGCCAACCAGGACGCCGACCAGTTCCTGCGCAGCCTCAACATGCGCGGCATCCCCTTCACCTTCACCGGCGGGCAGGGGTTGTACCAGCGCGAGGAGATCCGCCTGATCATGGCCTTCCTGCGGGCGGTGGCCAACCCCTACGACAACCTGAGCCTCCACTACCTGGCCACCTCGCCGCTGTACCAGGTGGATCCGGGCGATCTGGCCCGGGGCATGAGCCTGACCGGCCGCAAGCGCCGGTCCCTGGAGCACATCTTCCGCCAGCGTGCCGACTACGAAGAACTCCAGGAGGTGGCGCTGGAGAGCTGGGCGGCCATCGACAAGCTGCTGGAGGACCTGCGGGAGATGCGGGCGATTGCCCGGCAGCACCTGACCGGCCGGCTGCTCTACGAATACGTGATGAACCGGACCGGCTACATCGGCCGGCTGGTCGCCTCCGGGACCCCGGAGGATGAGGCGAAGATCGCCAACATCGCCAAGTTCTTCGACATCGCCGCGAAGGTGGGGCAGTTGCTGCGCTACGACAACGTGCACGCCTTCGTGGAATACATGGACCGGCTCATCGAGGCCGGGGACGATCCCACCATCGCGGAGGTGGCCGACCCCGACCGGGATGCCGTCCACGCGATGACGGTGCACAAGGCCAAGGGGCTGGAGTTCCCGGTAGTCATCCTCGCCGATATCTCGTGCGGGCTCAGCCGGAGCGACGCGCAGCGTTATCTCGATTCGGCGCGCGATCTGTGCGCCGTGAGGCTGGCCGGCTGGACGCCGCTCGATC
>JACQTN010000361.1 GCA_016210785.1 Armatimonadota bacterium | reverse complement strand
GTTCAACGTCGGTGCAAGGTGCGCCACTCTACCGCGCTCACCGGACTCACGGCGCACCGACTCACGGCGCACCCGCGACGGTGCGGGTACCGAACTACCAGTGATGCTCGGGCTCGGCGGCGCGAGTCCGATCCTGCGTCGTTCAACTCACGGCGCCGATACCGACACATCGTGGGAAGCCGGCCCTGCGCATGATCTTTCCGAAACGGGTTCCTGGCGTAGATTCGCCACTGGCGCGGCCTCCTCCCTGGCCGAACCAAGCGGCGGGTCCGGCAGGCACGCGAAGCGGATCGCCCGCGGCCGTCCGGGACCGGGCGCGCCTCAGACCGGGCGCGCCTCAGACCCGGCGCGCCGCGCCGGCGGTGCTCACCGTCCCTGCAGCAACTGCGGCAGGAACATGGGCACGATGGGTGACCGTCGCCAGCAACAGGGCACTGCCTTCCTCACCCGGCCTGCCGCCGTGGCCGCGCGGCGGGCGGCGTGATATAATATGACTAGATCAATAGTCATATTGGGAGACGCCATGCGTACCAAGAAGGTATCGATCGCCGAGGGGAAGCGGGACTTTACCCGGCTGCTGCGAGAGGCCCGGACAAAGCGGATGCCAATCCTGATCTACAACGACCGCGAAGGTGCATGTGCGGGGGTGCTCCTCTCCCCGGAGGAGTACCACCGCTATACCCGCATCCGTGGATACTTCGAGGCCGTTCGCCTCTCCGCCACTCTGCAGGGGCTGGAGACAGACGCCGTGACACTCGCCCGCCAGGCCAGACAGGACCTGGACCACCGGGGCAGACCGTAGACCGGGGACCCCGGTGTCGCCCCGGCGGTCCCCGCTTCGGGTCGTCATCGATGCCAGCGTGGTGCTGGCCTTCTATCTGCCCCTTGAGCCCCTCAAGGTACAGGCGCTCCGGGTCGTGCGGATGGCGGCGACAGGGGCTCTCACTCTGTGCGCGCCCAGTCTCACTCGCTACGAACTCCTCAACGCACTGTCGCGTGCCGTGCGCGGACTCAAGAAGGCAACGGCAATCTCAATGCCGGAGGCCGGGCAGATTCTTGAGGCTATCGCCCTGCTACAAATGGAGGAACACGGGATCGCCGGGCTCGAGCGCCGCATCCTGGCCATCACCAGGGACCATCGGTGCACCGCCTATGACGCCTCTTACCTCGCCCTCGCGGAGCACCTGAACGCGGACTTCCTCACCGCCGACCAGGCTTTCCGGCGAAATCTGGCACATCACTTCCCGCGTGTGAGGTTCCTCGGAGAGTACCGCCCGCACCCAGGATGATATGCGTCCGCCGGCGAGCTACCGCGCCGCCTGCAGTGTCGCCGTGGAGAACACGACGTGGAAGGACCGGCAGTAGATGACCACCGCGCGACCCGAGCCTGGGCACCATCGCCCTGCCTCCCCCGTCCAACCATGCGCGGCTCGCGCAGCGCCATGTCCCCGGCCGTACTGCGGGGCCCGCGGACGCGCAGTCCTGCCCGGGGTCCCGGGTCTACGTAACGAAATCGGGGCGGTCGCGCATTCCCGCTGGCCTGGTGGGCACAAAGGCGCCGTCAACCATCGACTCCACCAGCGACGCCTCTTCAAACCACGATGCCGGCGGGGCGTGCCCCCAGAACGTGGCGCGCCGCGGGTCGTTGAGGGACCAACGGATGGGCGTCCAGTCCGGGTCGGCGATGAGATAGTCCCCGGTGTACAGCTCGATGCGGTTGTGGTCGGGATCGCGCAGGTACAGGAAGAAAGCGTTGGACAGCCCGTGCCGGCCGGGGCCCCGCTCGATGCTGCCGGCCAGCCCCGCCGCGGCCAGGATGTCGCAGGCGCGCAGGACGCTCAACTGGTCCTGCACCCAAAACCCCGCGTGGTGCACGCGCGGGCCGGTGCCCGTCATCAGGGCCAGGTCGTGCACGTTTTGCTTGCGGTGCAGCCAGATCGCCCACAGCCGCGGCGGATCGTCGCCGCTCTCGGTGTACTCCGAGCACGCGAAGCCCAGCGCCTTCTGGTACCAGCGGGCGGCCGGCTCCACCTCCGGCACCTGGCAGTTGAAGTGATCCAGCCGCATGACGAAGGCGCCGCGGTACAGGTCGAACCGCTGCAGCAGCCGTTCCACGCGTGCCATGTGGCAGTAGAACTCCACGGGCAGACCGGAGGGGTCCTGCGCACGCAGCGCCCGCCCCATCGCGGCCTCCTCGTCCCGCACCCAGCGCACAGGGAGGCCGTGCGCGCGGTGCAGGTGCTCCAGGTGGTCCAGGTCCTCCTCCGCGGCCACGCGGAAGGCGATGTGCCCTACGCCGGGGGACGGCGCGCGGCGCAGCACCAGGCTGTGGTGATCGCGCTCCTCGTACCCGCGCAGGTAGAGGCGCGCGCCGTCCCGGGCCTGTTCGACGAAACCCAGGCGCTCCACGTAGAACTCCCGCGCTCGCTCCACGTCGGTGACGCGGAACTCCACGTGCCCCACGCGCAGGATGTTGAAGTCGGGGCGGCCCGGCGTCAGGTCCATATGGATTCCTCATTCCCCTCTCCCGGCTGGGGAGAGGGTAGGGTGAGGGGGCAGTACGGGGTCGCTCCTTCTTTCCCCTCTCCCCTCGGGGGAGAGGGTAGGGTGAGGGGAAGAACCCCCTGACCCGCCCGGAGAAAGGGATCAAGGGTAAGCGGGGAGGCGTGACGCGCAGCCCCGTCAATCCCCATAAAAGATGCGCACATCTTCCGGGATCCAGACCTCCTCAGGGTCGCGCGGCGCCAGCGCCGGCTCCCGCAGCCGGTGATACCGTCCGCCGAAGAAGAGCAGCGGGCTGAGCGGTCCCTCGCCCTGGTGCAGCGCCAGTACCCTGCCCAGGAAGAGGCGGTGATCGCCGCCGTCCAGGATGGCGTGCACGCGGCAACCCGCTGCGGCCAGGCAGCCCACCAGGCGCGGCCCGCCCACCCACGGCTGGAACCGGTGCTCGGGCGGCGTGGGGTGCTTCCAGAGACCGGCGAAGTAGGGGGAGAGAGCTTCCTGCTCTTCCCGCAGGATGTTGAGGCTGAATCCCCCCACCCGCTCCACGACCGTGTTGATGGCGGCGCGGCGGTCGATGGAGACGCAGACCAGCAGCGGGTCCAACGACACCGACATGACCGCGTTGGCGGTCATGCCGCGCACGTCCCCGTCCGCCTCCGCGGCCACCACGGTGACCCCGGTGGCGAACAGCCCCATCACGCGGCGGAACTGCCTGGGATCGAGCGCAGCCTGGTCGTCCACGGTGGGTCTCCCGTCAGCCTGTGTTCCGTTCGCCCTGAGCTCGTCGAAGGGCGGGGCGCGACGTCCTTCGACAGACTCAAGACGAACGGACTCGTTACCCGGTGCTGCCGTCCCCGGGAGCCCGCACCTCGGGCACCGACGGCGCCTGGCGACCCGCTCGCTCCAGGAACTCCCGCACCCGATCCATGTACGGCTTGCGGTCGTAGGAGTTGAACATCGCCCCGGCCATGCGCACAGGATCGCCGAAGAAGAAGCGCTCGTACAGCACCTGCCGCGATCCGAAGGCGCTGATGGCGATGTCCCAGGCCAGGCGGAAGAGCTTGATGCGATCCACGGCATCGGCGCGGGCGGCCTGATAGTACTTCCGGATCGCCTCCCCCTGCGGCCCCTGCGCGTCCTGCTCGGTGGGGATGGCCATGAAGCCCGAGGCGCCCAGTTGCTGCAGGATCTCCACCATGCGCGGGTACATCCGGGTGTAGACGTTGCGCGCCGCGTCCAGCGGCGGCCAGGCCGGTTGCAGCGCGCCCCACCGGTTCACCTGCGCCTCCATCTCGCTGGCGTACAGGAAGGCGCGCATGGCCTCCAGGTTGATGATGATCTCGGCGACCTTCTCGTGCACGTGCTGGAACGGCTCGATGGCAATGGTGTCCACGATCAGCGACGCCACGCCCAGGAGGAACTCGGTCTTGGCCACGTTCTTGGTGACCACCTGGTGTGCCATGTGGGCTACGGCGCCGGTGGCGGCGAAGGCCCGGTTGCACTTCTCCACGTCGCGCAGCAGGAAGACCCGGTCCCAGGGCACCAGCACGTCGTCGAAGATGACCACCGCGTCCATCTCCTCGAAGCGGGAGCCGAGCGGGTGGTCGAAGTGGGAGCGGCCGTAGTCGAAGGACTCCCGGCAGAGGAACCGCAGCCCCGGGGTGTCGTTGGGAATGGCGACGGCCCAGGCGTACGGCGCATCCTCTTCCCCCACCTTCAGCAGCGTGGACGGGAAGACCATGATCTCGTCGGACACTGGCAGCGTGGCCAGCATGCGGGCGCCGCGGATCACCAGGCCCCGGCTGTTCTCCTCCTTGATGCGCGCCGCCAGGAAGGGATCGGCCTGGCGGGCCGGCCCCACCGACCGGTTCGCCTGCGGGTTGATCAGCGTGTGGGTCAGGCAGAGGTCGTGCTCGCGGACGTACTCATAGTAGCGCTGGATGTTCTCGCCGAAGCGGGGATCGTTCTCCCCGCAGTACTCCGCCGCGGAGGCATAGCCCACCAGGGCGCGGTTCAGGTAGTCCGGCGTGCGACCCATGAACCCGCCCGAGTAGTCCGCCCACCGCTTCATCATCTTGCGGGTGCGCACCAGGTCGTCGCGTGTGCGCGGCACGAGAAAGGAGAGGCCGACGCGCTCGCCGGAGGAAGGCGACGCGTAGGTCATCTCGTCGCGCAGTGCCGGCTCGTGCTGCATGTCGAAGAGCGCGGCGATGCTGCGGACGATGTTGCGGAAGGCGGGATGGTCCACGGGGTCGGCGACGCGCTGGCCGTCGATCCACAAGTCGCGCGGCCGACGCCTGAGCCCTTCCAGGAACTGCACGCCGGTCCTCGCAGCCATCCGGCATCCCCCTCCTGTGCCGACAAAATCCCCTCTCCCCCCTGGGGGAGAGGATCAGAGTGAGAATCCCCTCTCCCCTCGGGGGAGAGGGTTAGGGTGAGGG
>JACQTN010000369.1 GCA_016210785.1 Armatimonadota bacterium | reverse complement strand
TGTACCAGGCCCAGGAGGTGGCCGCCGTCCTGGCCACCGAGCGCTACCTGGCCGCCGACGGCGTCGCGGTGGTCGAGGTGGACTATGAGCCTCTGCCGCCCGTGGTGGATCCGAAGAAGGCCCTGGAACCCGGGGCGCCGGTCATCCGCCAGGATCGCGAGCAGAAGAGCAACCACATCTGGCACTGGGAGGCCGGCGATCGGGCCGCCACGGATCAGGCGTTCCGGCAAGCCGAGGTGACCGTCAGGCAGGACCTCTACATTCCCCGCATTCACGTCTCCTCCATCGAGACGTGCGGCTGCGTGGCGAAGTGGGATCCGGTGGAGGGACACCTCACCCTGTGGATGACCACCCAGGCTCCCCACGCCATCCGCACCGTGGTGGCGCTGGTGGCCGGGCACCTGGGCCTGGCCGAGCACAAGATCCGCGTCGTCGCCCCGGACATCGGCGGCGGGTTCGGCGGCAAGGTGCCGGTGTATCCCGGTTACGTCCTGGCCGTGGCGGCGTCTGTCCTGACGGGCAAGCCGGTCAAGTGGATCGAAGACCGCATGGAGAACATCCAGGCCGACTCCTTCGCCCGCGACTACCACATCACCGCGGAGGTGGCCGCCCGGCGCGACGGGACGCTGACCGCCCTGCGCTTCAAGACGGTCGCCGACCACGGCGCCTTCGACGCCGCGGCCAACCCCTCCAAGTTCCCGGCCGGCCTGTTCTCCATCTGCACGGGGTCGTACGACTTCAAATCGGGATTCGTGGAGGTGGACGGCGTCTACACCAACAAGCCGCCGGGGGGCATCGCCTACCGCTGCTCGTTCCGCGTGACCGAGGCGTCGTACACCATCGAGCGGATGGCGGACATCGTGGCGCACGAGCTCGGCGTGGACCCGGCGGAGTTTCGCCTGAAGAACTTCATCAAGCCGGAGGCGTTTCCGTATCGATCCGCGCTGGGGTGGACCTACGACAGCGGCAACTACCATGCCGCCCTGCAGAAGGCCATGGAGAAGATCGGTTACGCCGAAGCGCGCCGGGAACAGGCAGAGAAGCGCCAGCACGGCGAGCTGATGGGCATCGGCATCTCCAGCTTCACGGAGATCGTGGGGGCCGGTCCCTCCCATACCTTCGACATCCTGGGCCTGAAGATGTTCGACAGCGCGGAAATCCGCGTGCACCCGACAGGCAAGGTGGTCGCCCGCTTCGGGACCAAGTCGCAGGGCCAGGGGCACGAGACGACCTACGCGCAGATCATCGCGCACGAGCTGGGTTTCCCCGAGGACGACATCGTGGTGGAGGAGGGCGACACCGACACCGCGCCGTACGGGCTCGGCACGTACGCCAGCCGCAGCACGCCCGTCGCCGGCGCGGCGGGCGCCATGGCCGCGCGCAAGATCCGCGACAAGGCCAGGAAGATCGCGGCCCACCTGCTGGAGGCGAGCGAGGCAGACCTGGAGTGGGAGCGGGGCAAGTTCTACGTCCGGGGCTCGCCGGAGCGGGCCAAGACGATTCAGGAGATCGCCTTTGCCGCGTACACCAACCATCCGCAGGGAATGGAGGCGGGGCTGGAGGCCGTCTCCTACTACGACCCGCCCAACCTGACCTTCCCGTTCGGGAGCTACATCTGAGTGGTGGATATCGACAAGGGCACCGGCGAGGTCAAGATCCGGCGATTCGTGGCCGTGGACGACTGCGGCAACATCATCAACCCCATGATCGTGGACGGGCAGATCCACGGCGGGCTCACCATGGGGCTGGCGCCGGCTCTGTACGAAGAAATCACCTACGACGAGGACGGCAACATCCGGGGTGGCAGCTTCATGGACTACCTGCTGCCCACGGCGGTGGAGACCCCCCGGTGGGAGACGGACAAGACCACGACGCCCTCGCCCCACCATCCGCTCGGGGCCAAGGGGGTGGGAGAGTCGGCCACGGTGGGCGCCCCGGCCGCCATCGCCAACGCCGTCGTCGATGCCCTGTGGCACCTGGGGGTGCGCCACATCGACATCCCGATCGCGCCCTGGAAGGTGTGGAAGGTACTCCGCGAGTGCGGCGTGACCGAGTGAGGCGGGAGAGATGCAAGACTTTCTGGAGCGGGCGTACGCGCTGAGAGCCCAGGGCAAGCCGTTCGCCGTGGCCACGGTGGTCAGGGCGGAGCGACCGGCCTCGGCCAGGCCGGGCATGCGGGCCATCATCCTGCCCGACGGGACACTGGAGGGATGGGTGGGGGGGAGCTGCGCGCACCCCGTCGCCGTCAGGGAGGCCCTCCACGTGCTGCGCGAGGGGACGCCCCGTCTGATCCGCTTGAGCCCCAGGCCCGATGCGGGAGAGGGCGTGGTCCACCATCTCATGACCTGTCACAGCGGGGGGACTCTGGAGATCTACATCGAATCCTTCCTGCCGGATCCACAGCTGCTGGTGATCGGGCAAGGTCCTCTGGCGGAGACCCTGGTGGCCCTGGGCAAACTCCAGGGTTTTGATGTATGGGTTGCTGCCGCCCGCGGGGAGGCCGCCGTCCCCGGGGCCGATGTCCTCCTCACGCTGGATCAAATCAGGGCCAGGGTCACCCCCCACACCTACGTCGTGGTGGCGACCATGAGCACCTACGACGAGGACGCGCTGGAGCAGGTGGTCGGCGCGGGCGCCGCCTATGTCGGCCTCGTGGCGAGCCGGAAGCGGGCCGAGGCGGTGTTCGTCTACCTCGGCCGGCGGGGTACCGCGGCAGAGCATCTCCAGCAGGTGAAGGTTCCGGCGGGGCTGGACATCGGCGCCGTGACTCCCGAGGAGATCGCCGCCAGCATCATCGCCGAGATCATCCAGGCGCGCCACACCCGCCGGTCCGGAGAGGCCGCAGCCCCGCCCGCGGCCGAGGCTTCCCCGGCCGCCGAGGCCACGGACCCCATCTGCGGGATGAGGGTCGAGGTGGCCACCGCCAGGCATGCGTCCGAGTACCAGGGGGTCAGGTTTTACTTCTGCTGCGCCGGCTGCCGGGAGACGTTTGAACGCGATCCGGGGCGATACGCGGCCGTGAAGATGTGAGAGGCCGGCGGGACGTCCCAGGCAGCTGCTGCCGATGCCCGGCGCCGGCACGCTGCTGGAGCGTGTGGTCCGGCGCGTGAGCGGAGCCGCGGAGCCGGCCGCGCTTGCGGCGGCGCAGGTGGGGCGGTATACTACGGACGGTATGGAGTTCGTCAGCCCGAGTTCGGGGAAGCTTAGCTTTGATCGAATGTATCGGGCCCTCGTGGCGTATGTCAAAGAGGAGCCCTACCGGCCGTATCATCTGATCATCGGCACCGACTCGTTGCTGGGCGACGAGACCACGTTCGTCACGGCAATCATCATCCACCGGGTGGGACAGGGCGGCCGCTACTTCTACCGGAAGTTTCGCACCCGCAAGATCGAGAGCCTGCGCCAGCGGATCCTGTATGAAGTCTCCCTCAGCCTGGAGACCGCCAGCCTGATCAGCGCGGAGATGGCCAAGAACGGCGTCTCCGAGCTGCCCATCGAGATCCACCTGGACGTGGGCGATCACGGCGACACCAAGCAGATCATCCGCGAGGTGGTGGGCATGGTGACGGGCTCCGGCTACGCCGCCGTCACCAAGCCGGATGCCTACGGGGCCAGCAAGGTGGCCGACAAGCACAGCAAATAGCCCCGTTTTGCCATTCTCATCGGTTAGGGCCCTGCTTGACTGCCCCGAGGATTCTGCCTGCGTTGGACATGATCATGATGACGCCGAGAATCACGGCGGCAATGCCTGCATTCATCGTGAGACCGGGTGGTCTGTGGGGCGGACCCTCGACACCGTCGCAACACGCGTGCGTGTCAATGGGGGGGTGCGCCGGAGCCTTCGTCAGGCAGCGGGCGAGAGAAGATGAAGGCCGTCCACGTAGGGTACGAGGGCGTCCGGCACCCGGACCGAGCCGTCGGCCTGTTGACCATTCTCCAGGATGGCGATGAGCATGCGGGTGTTGGCCATGGCCGTGCCGTTCAACGTATGCACGAACGCGGCCGGCCCGCGCGGTCCCTTCCGGAAGCGGGCGTTGACGCGGCGGGCCTGGAAGTCGGTGCAGTTGCTGCAGGAGTGGGTCTCGCCGTAGCCTTCGCGTCCCGGCATCCATGCCTCGATGTCGTACTTCTTCGCCGCGGGCGCGCCCAGGTCGCCGCCGCAGATGTTCACCACGCGGTAGGGCAGTCCCAGCGTCTGCATCAGGCGCTCCTCCCGGGACAGCAGGTACTCGTGCTCCTCCCAGGAGCGCTCCGGGTGGCAGAAGGAGAACATCTCCACCTTTTCAAACTGGTGGACGCGGTAGATCCCGCGCACGTCCTTGCCCCAGCTCCCGGCCTCGCGGCGGAAGCACCAGGAGAGCCCGGCCAGCCGGATGGGGAGCCGGGCTTCGTCCAGCACCTCGTCCTTAAACATCCCTAGCATGGCGTGCTCGGAGGTGCCGATGAGCGCCAGGTCCTCATCGGCGATGCGGTAGACCTGCTGGTCGTCGAGGCGGTCGCCGCCCATGGCCCCCAGGATGACCTCGCCGCGCAGGAGCATGGGGGTGATGGTCAGTGCGAAGCCCTCGTGGTGCAGGAAGTCCAGGGCGAAGCGG
>JACQTN010000049.1 GCA_016210785.1 Armatimonadota bacterium | reverse complement strand
CCTTAAAACGTCCCTAACACCCTCTTAACCACCTCCCCTGCCGCATGCGCGTAGGATGGAGGTGACACGGCGTCCGGGCGAATGGCGCCGCGTGATACCGCGGGACGCGTGTCGGGTGTCGCATGTCCAGACGAAGGAAGGCCCGGTCGAGGCGAAACGGCCCTCCGCAGCGTGAGGAACACGAGGGCCGAAACGGTGTGCGGCTCCGGTGGATCGTGGGCGGGGTCGTCGCGCTGGCGGTGGTGGCCGGGGCGGTGATCCTGGCGATCCTCCCCCTGCGTCAGGCGCCGTCGGCGAGCGGTGCCATTGAAATCACCGCCAGCATGGCAGGATTCGAGCCGCAGTTGATTCGAGCCAAAGCGGGCGAACCCGTAAGGCTGACCATTATCAACCCGGACAGCCCTTACCACACGGACGGCGGCGGGTGGCACCAGTTCAGGATCGAGGCCCTCGGCGTGGACGCCAGGGTCCCGCCGCGGGCGCGCCGCGAGGTGACTCTCAGCTCACTGGCGCCGGGCCGCTACGAGTTTTACTGCGACGTGTGCTGTGGCGGGAAGGACAGCCCGGCCATGCGCGGCGTGGTCGAGGTCAGAGGGTAGGGGGGCGGGCGAGGTGGCGGGTCCGGCAGGCGACCGTCCGCAGCAGGCGCAGGGAGATCGCGTGCTTGCGTTGCTGCTCGTGGTGTCCGTCAGCGCCTTCTTGTTGGTCCTGACCTGGCTGCTCGTGGCGAGGTGAGGGACATGCGACTCGTGCTGGGCGTCGGCGTCCTCGTGGTGGGCGTTGCCGTCGTCGCCGTGCTGCTCGCTCGTACGGGACCGGCCCCGGCGACACCCGAGCAGGCCGCGGAGCGGTTCGTCCAGGCGCTGCAGCGAGGGGACTGGGGGCAGGCAGAGGCGCTGCTCACCAGCCACGACCGCTACCGGGTGGGACGAGACCGGTATGACGAGGCGGCCCGGATGTTCCGCGACCGGGTGACGGTCTTCACCGCCTACCGGATTCACGACGTGCAGGTGAAAGGGGACACTGCTTACGCCCGCGTGCGGATGACGATCCCGGTGGAGGAGTACGCCCGGAGGACCAGTCGCGATCCGGTCGCGTTGCGCCGCGAGGTCGCGCAGGCTGGAAGGCAGGCCTCCCACGTGGTGCCTGGAGTGGTGCGGGACGACGTCATCATCCATGCCGAGCGCCTGACGCTGGTGCGGGGGACGCGAGGCTGGAAGGTGCGGAACTTCGAAGAGGTTGATCCCGGGGAGGCCTTCTGAGCGCAGGTCACGCTGCGATCACATAGGCCAGGAGGCCCCGGGACCGGACGCAATATCCACATCCAACGGAGGCGATTGGTCGATGATCCGACACACGTTGGCACGCATGCTTGTGGTAGGGATCCTGGTGTGGGGGCTGCTCTTGCCGTACGCTGTCGCCGGCGCGCCGGCCGGCGACCTGGCGGCGCGGCTGACCCGCACGGATGCGGGCGGCGGGATTACCATTAAGGCGATCTATGCCACCCGTGAGTACTTCGAGACCGCCGGGAACGCGGCCGATGTGGCGAAATTCCGATCTGAGGCCAACATTGTCATGCTGCTCACCCTGGACACCCACGCCGGCGACCTGCGGGCGTTTGACCCGGCGAAGGGGGCCGTCCTGCGCACGGACCGGGGCCAGCAGGTGGCGGCCACGCGGTGGGGTGTGATCACCGAGGGATCCCACCACCGGGAAGGGGCACTGCTGTTTCCCAAAGTGGATGGGCAGGGGCGGGGCCTGGAGACAGATGCGAAGAGCGTCGAGCTCGTGATTCGAGGCCTGGGCGACGTTCCAGAGCGTGTCCTCCGCTGGGATCTGCCGCTCCGCTAGTGCTCACCCCTAGACGCCGGGCAACCGGCGCCTCGTCAGACTTTATGACTCACCCCAGCCGGGTCCCGGGACGCAACTTCCTCCTGGACCGGGTGTGGGGGCACGATTTCATCGGCGACGTGCGCACGCTGGATGTCCACGTGCGCTGGCTCCGCGAGAAGATCGAGCGGGACCCCGGCCGGCCGGAGTATCTCATCACGGTCCACGGCGTGGGGTACCGCTTCAAGGACTGAGCCGCCTCGTGTTCCGGCATGTCCGCGGGCGGCTGCTCGCCACCTACCTGATCGTCCTCCTGCTTCCCCTCACCTTCTTGGGGGTGCACCTGACCCGCGAGCTGGAGCAGTCCTACGCCCGACAGGCGAGTCTGGCGGAGCAGGTGCAGCACATGCGGTGGGTGATCGGATGGGCTATCGTGGTGGCCGGCCTCATGGCGGCCGGCCTGGCCTTGCTCCTGGCGAGGAGCATCGCCGGTCCGATCCAGGATATGACCGTCGTGACCGCGCGGATGGCGGCAGGTGACCTGACCCAGCGCATCCCTGTGCGCACCGCCGACGAACTGGGCGACCTGGCCCGGGCCCTCAACTACATGGCGGCGGAGCTGGAGCGCCTGGATTCGCTGCGCCGCGCGTTCATCGCCGACGCCTCCCACGAACTGCGCACACCCGTGGCCAATCTCCGCGTCGCCGTGGAGGCGCTGCGGGAGGAGCTGGCCGGCCCGGCGTCGCGCAGTCCGGAGAACGGGGCGCCGGGGTACCGGCTGGGCGGTGAAGTCGGCGCGCTGCTGGAGGCGATCGAGCACGAGTCCAAGCGCCTCACCCGCCTGGTGGAGCGTCTGCTGGATCTCTCGACGATCGAGGCGGGGCGGGGGCATCTCACACGGGAGCCCACTGCGGTGGGCGATCTGGCGGGCAGGGTGGTCGCCTCTTTCCGGCCGCTGGCCGAGCACCAGGGGATCACCCTGTCGGCTGAGATTCCTGCGCGCCTCACCCCCGCCCTGGCCGATGCCGAGCGCACTGCGCAGGTGCTGGCGAACCTCCTGGACAATGCGTTGAAGTTCACGCCGCCTGGGGGCGCGGTGCAGGTTGAGGCCTACGAGGGCCGTGGCCATGTCTTCGTGGCCGTGCGGGATACGGGGCCCGGAATCCCGGAGGAGGACCTGCCGCACATCTTCGACCGCTTTTACAAGGCCGACCGGGCGCGCTCGGAGAACCCGGGGGCCGGGTTGGGTCTGGCGATCGTCAAGCGGCTGATAGAGGCTCAGGGCGGACTGGTGATGGTGGAGAGCACGCCTGGCAAGGGGTCGCGGTTCATCATCGGGCTTCCCAAGTGATGCTGGCGGCTAAGGCGACAATCCGCACCCTGCTGTCCCTTCGGGCGGCACGCCCCATCCTGCCAGCATCGGGAAGCATTCCTGCATATCCTCGTCTATGTCCTCGTCGTGGCGCGGACCGAAACCTACGTTCCTCACCCGCCGTCCCGCGGAGCCACCTCCACCACCAGCCCATCGCCTTCCTGCGCCACGCGGGTGCCGAACTCCGCCGAACGTGCCGCGATCCAGTCGCGGATCCAGCGCGCGTCCTCGCCGGACGCCAGATTAACCTGGAAGTCGCCGATCCGCGTCGGGTGGAGCAGGATCCTCTCGACCGCGTCCCCGCGTACGCGCAGCTCGAAGAAGAAAGATAGATCGTTCCGTTCCTCGGGGTCGACGGCGTAGTCGTCCACGAAGTCACCACAGGAGTAGAGGATGGGCTTCCCGCGGTAGATCTCGATGCCCTGAACCGTGTGGTTGGAATGCCCCCAGTAGAGGTCCGCGCCGAGATCGATGATCTGCCTCGTCAGCGCGCGGATCTCCGCGGAGGGCACGCCCCAGTTGGGCCCCACGTGGGCGGCGGCGATGACGAAGCCTGCACGCTCCCGCGCGCGGGCGATGGCATCCCGCACGCGACCCAGGTACGGCTCCGCGAGCCCACCCTGGCCGTGGCCCACGTAGTTGACACCGGAGGAGTCGGGCCCGGCCTCCCAGGCCGGTTCGTTGTCGGTGAGAGCGATCACCGCGCATCTGAAGTCCCCGGATGTGACACACGCGGGCGCCGCGGCCTCCTGGATGTCGCCGCCCGCGCCGGCGAAACGGATCCCCGCCCCGCGCAGGAGGTCCAGGCACTCCCGCAGCGCCCCGTCGCCGTAGTCGAGGGTGTGGTTGTTGGCCAGGCTCACGAAGTGAACGCCCGCCGTGCGCAGCGCCTCCAGGGCGCGCGGCCTGGCCCGAAAGTGGAAGACCTTGGGGGTCCGCTGCCAGGGCTCGCCGCGGGTCGCGATCACACACTCCAGGTTGACGAGGCGCAGGTCCACCGCGTCGAACAGCGCCCGGGTATTGCCCCACACGTACGCGGGATCGCGGCCCGGATCGGCCAGGACGTACTCGTCCACCAGCCGGCCGAGCATCACGTCGCCCACGAGCCCCAGCCGGGTCACGTCAGCGTCGAGGACGGGAGGCACGGCCACCTCCGCGAGACAGGCTCAGCGTGGGCGATGACGCCGGGGCGGTCGCGCCGCGGCGTTCACGCCGCCGGAGGCCCGGCGGGCTCCGCTCCCGTTCGCGGCCCGCGGCGCCCCGCGCGGCCGATGCGGTACCGATCCCGCGCGTAGTCGGACAGATGCTGCTGCAGCCGGTGGCGGGCCCGGTGGAGGCGGGACATGACCGTGCCCACCGGGATGCCCAGCGCCCTGGCGATCTCCGCGTAGGAGTGCCCGTGCACGTCGGCCAGCATCACCGGCGTCCGATCCCGGTCGGGCAGGCTGTCCAGCGCCCTCTGGACCTCCTCGTCCATCATGTGATCCACCAGCGCCTCCGGATCGCCGTCGCGGCGCCGCTCCTCTGCGTCAAGGCTCTTGAGGTAGAGGTAGACGTCCTCCAGGTCGTCGGGGTTCACCTGCTCCGGACGGCGGGCGCTCCGCCGGTACATGTCGGTGTGGGCGTTCGTCAGGATGCGGAAGAGCCAGGCCCGCGCGTTGGTCCCCTCCTGAAAGGTGTGGAACCCCCGCCACGCCTTGAGGAACGCCTCCTGCACCAGGTCGTCGGCGTCGGCGCGGTTGCGGGCCAGGCGCAGGGCGCCGGCGTAGAGGGCGTCCAGGTGCTGGCCAGCCAGCGCCTCGAACCGCTGGCGCGCCGACGGTGCGGGAGGCACGGCGGTGTCTCCGGCGATCCCATCGGGCAGCCCGGAGGGCGCCTGCGGCGGGATCAGGTCTCGACCCGCGCGCCGGCCGACGCCGTCGTACCGGGTGTGAGGCTCGCGGCGGTCCCGGGTCTCCTCTGGACTCCGGCTTTCTCCGTGAATCTGTGTCATCGTCGCAGCGGCTCCTCGGTGATGATCACTTCCACGCCCGCCGGGTCGGTGAGCGATACCCCCGCGGGCACCTGGCAGACGGGAGTGCCCGCGGTCGACAGGTGCGCCCGCAGGTGCGTGACCGTGCCCTCTGGCACCTGCCACGTGTAACGCACGAGCCCGGTGGCGCCGGGCGGCGCGGCGCCCCGTCCCCACAGGTTGAGGCCCAGGTGGTGGTGATAGCCGCCGACGGAGAGGAACAGGGCGCCGGGGTAGCTGCGCTGCATCACCCGCAGGCCGAGCCCGCCGGCATACAACGCCTCCCCGCGCTCCAGGCTGTCCACGTGCAGGTGGATGTGGCCGAATCTGGTCTGAGGGTGTAGCGGTCCGGCGCGCGGGTTCTCGCGCTCCAGCCCCACCATGTCGAGCCGCGCGGTGACCATCGCCAGATCGCCGTCGGGTTCAAGCGGCCACTGCTCGCGCGGGCGATCCCGGTACAGCTCGATCCCGTTGCCCTCCGGGTCGCTCAGGTACAGCGCCTCCGAGACTCCGTGGTCGCTGCCGCCCAGCGACCACCGGATCTCCACCAGACGCCGCACGGTCGCGGCCAGGGCGGCGCGGTCGGGCAGCAGCAGGGCGAAATGATACAGGCCCAGGCTGCGGGCGGGCCGGACGGCGGCGCCGGGGTCGTGCAGGAGCTCCAGGGTGAAGGCCCGCCCGCCGGGGGCCAGAAGCGTGCGCCCGTCCTCCCGCACCACCACTTCGAGGCCGAGGAGATCCCGATAGAACGCCAGCGCCGCGTCGAGATCCCTCACGCGCAGCGTGAGGCCGGCAAGGATTGAGGTGTCTGGCAACTGGAAGCTCATGCGCCCATCTCCTGGGACGGGCCCCGGCGCCGCCGTCTTTCCCGTCACTTCCATACCTCCATCTTAGCGCGTTCGCGCGTCGGGAGTGTGCTGCGTCACGCCGCCTGGGTCGCCGCGGCGGCGACCGCCTCCACGTCCAGCGTGACCCGGACCTCCTCGCCCACCAGCAGCGCGCCGAGATCCAGGACCTGGTTCCAGGTGAGACCCCAGTCCTTCCGGTTGATGCGGCCGGTGGCCGTGGCCGCCGCCCTCACGT
>JACQTN010000048.1 GCA_016210785.1 Armatimonadota bacterium | reverse complement strand
GCATCCACCAGCTACCCCTGCGCATCTTCACGTGTCTCCCCTCCCTCGATCTTGGACGTCCGTGCGGCATGCTCGTCCGGCGGCGCCGCGCCCCCCCGGCACCGCGTGTGTCACCGCCTGAGGCGAGGGCCGGTCACCGCGCCCCGCGTGATCCTCCAGGCCGGCGAAGCCCGGCCTTCGCACGATCCGCCATGCCCTCCCCGAGAGCCGCGGTCAGCGCCGCAGCCTCGGGTCCAACACGTCACGCAGACCATCGCCGAGCAGGTTGAAGCCGACGACCGTGAGCATGATGGCGACGCCGGGAAACACCGAGATCCACGGCGCGACCTCCAGGTAGGTGCGGCCCTGCGCCACCATCCGCCCCCAGCTGGCGATGTCGGGCTGCACGCCGATGCCCAGGAAGCTGAGCGAGGCCTCGGTCAGGATGGCGTGCGGCAGGTACACCGTGGCCAGGATGAGGAGCGGGCCCGCCACGTTGGGCAGGATGTGCCGGAAGACGATGCGGCCGCCCGGGACGCCCAGCGCTCTGGCCGCTTCCACGAAGTCCCGCCCGCGCAGGCTCAGCACCTCGCCCCGCACGACGCGGGCGAACCGCGGGGCGAGCGCGATGCCGAGCGCGATCACGACCGCGGCGTTGCCGCCGCCGATCACGGCGATGGAGAGGATCGCCACGATGATCGCCGGGAAAGACATCAGGATGTCGAAAGCCCGCGACAGCGCCACGTCCGCCCAGCCGCCCCAGAAGCTGGCGACCAGCCCCGGGATGACGCCCAGCGCCATCGCCAGGACCATGGACAGGACGCCGACCGAGAGCGAGACACGCGACCCGTAGAGGATACGGCTGTAGACATCGCGGCCGAAGGAGTCGGTCCCGAGCCAGTGCGTGGGGCCGGGGGCCGCCAGCATGGCCCGCCGGTTGTGCTGATAGGCGTCGTGCGTCGCGAGCCACGGCGCCAGGACGGCGACGAGGACCACCACGGCGGTGATGGCCAGACCCGCGACCGCCAGGTGGTGCCGCCAGAGGCGTCCGCGCAGGACCGCGCGGAACCCCATCCTCGACGGGCGGGGCGCGCCCGCCGCCGCGTCAAGCATAGCGGATCCTGGGATCGATGAGGGCGTAGGTGAGGTCGACCAGGCCGTTGACGATCACCACGAAGACGGCGATGGCCAGCACGGCGCCCTGCAGCGTCGCGTAATCCCGGGACAGGACCGCGTCCACCACCAGCTTGCCCACGCCCGGCCGGCTGAAGACCGTCTCCGTGACCACGGCGCCACCCAGCAGCAGGATGAGGTCGATGCCCACCAGCGTCACCACGGGGATCAGCGCGTTGCGCAGGGCGTGCGCATACGTGACGCGCCGCTCGGCCAGCCCCTTGGCGCGTGCCGTCCGCACGTAGTCCTCGGACAGGACGTTCAGCATCGCGCTGCGCACGAACCGGGTCAGGACCGCCGCGAACCGGGCGCCCTGCGCCACCGCCGGGAGCACCAGGTGGTAGAGCATCTGGGCGGGATTGGCGGGATCCCCCGCTCCCAGCAGCGGGAAGAGCGGCCACCGGATGGCGAAGAGCAGGAGCAGCAACAGCCCCAGCCAGAAGGTCGGCGCGGCGAGCGGCAGGAACGAAGCCCCCATCGCCAGCAGGTCCCAGAGAGTGTTGCGCCGCAGCGCTGCGAAGATGCCGGTGGGGATACCGATCAAGAGCGCCACCAGCATGGCCGCCGCGGTGAGGTGCAGCGTGTAGGGGTACTGCTGTACCAGCATGTCGGCCACGTGTGCGCTCTGGACGTACGAGTAGCCCAGGTCCCCCCGCGCCAGCTGGTCCAGGAAGCGCCAGTACTGGACGGGGATCGGCTGGTCCAGCCCCATCCATCCGCGCACCTGCGCCAGCAGCTCGTCCGTGGCGTAGTCGCCCAGCAGCGCGGCGGCAGGGTCTCCCGGGGCCAGCCGCATGACCACGAAGACCAGGGTCAGGACCAGCCAGAGCGTCAACAGGCTGGAGATCAGGCGTCTGACGAGATACGTTCGCACCAGGGTCCGTGGCGATCCCTAGGGTTCCCGCTGCGGGCATCCGTGGAGGCCCGGTCAGGCCGGCGTGCTATGCTATGACCCGGCGCTATGATTCGGCGCGACCCGCACCACATCCTGTCGCGCGATGGGACCCGCGGTGCGGGAACCCGCGTACACTGTAAGTGGATGCGGCGCGCGGTCGGTGCGCGCCGACCCCTGAGTGTGGAGGCACGACGATGGCCCGAGAGCCCATACGCGTAGGACTCACGTTTGACGACGTGCTGCTGGTCCCCAGGCGCTCCGGCGTGACCACGCGCAGCGCGGTGGACACCGCCACCCGCCTGACCCGGCAGATCGAGATGGCAATCCCGGTCGTGAGCGCCAACATGGACGCGGTGACCGAGAGCGAGATGGCCATCGCCCTGGCCCGGGCGGGAGGCATCGGCGTGATTCACCGGTTCCTGCCCATCGACCGCCACGCCGCGGAAGTGCGGCGCGTCAAGCGGGCGGAGAGCGTCGTGATCGAGCGCCCCTACACGTTCAGCCCCGGGCAGACGATCCGCGAAGCCATCGCCTTCATGGAGGAGCACGGCGCGGCGGGGCTGCTGGTCGTCGACGCCGACGGCACCCTGCTGGGCCTGGTGACGGCGCGGGACCTGCTCTTCGAAGACGACCTCGACCAGCCGGTCTCGTCGGTGATGACGCCCCGGGCGCGCCTGGTCACCGCGCCCCCCGACGTGGGGATCGACGAGGCGCGGGCCGTCCTGCACCGGCACCGCCTGGAGAAGCTCCCGCTCATCGACGGCGAGGGGAAACTGCGGGGGCTCATCACCAGCCGCGACATCCAGAGCCGGCTGAAGTACCCGCACGCCACCAAGGACGCGAAGGGACGGCTCCGGACGGGCGCCGCGGTGGGCATCCGCGGCGACTACATGGAGCGGGCCGCGGCGGTGGTGGTGGAGGGCGCGGATGTCCTGGTGATGGACGTCGCGCACGCCCACACGGAGGCGGCGATCGAGGCACTGGTGCGCCTGCGGCAGGCCTTTCCGGACGTGTCCATCGTGGCCGGCAACGTGGCCACCGCCGAGGGCACGCGCGATCTCATCGCGCGCGGCGCGGACGCGGTGAAGGTGGGCGTGGGGCCGGGGTCCACGTGCACCACGCGCGTCGTCACCGGCGCCGGTGTGCCGCAGCTCACCGCCGTCCTCGACTGCGCGCAGGCCGCCGCGGATCACGGCATCCCCCTCATCGCCGACGGCGGCATCCGCAACTCGGGGGACATGACCAAGGCGCTGGCCGCGGGCGCGAGCAGCGTGATGCTGGGCAACCTGCTGGCCGGGACACAGGAGAGCCCGGGGGCGCTCATCGTCCGCAACGGCCGGCAGTACAAGACCTACCGCGGCATGGCCAGCCTGTGGGCGGCGGCCCGCCGCAGGGCCCTGGAGACGCCGGTGGAGGAAGAGGACATCAGCCAGATCGTCGCGGAGGGCGTCGAGGCCATGGTCCCCTACCGGGGGAAGGCGGCCGACGTGCTGGCGCAGCTGGTGGGCGGCCTGCGCTCAGGCATGAGCTACTGCGGGGCGCGGGTGATCCCCGAGCTGTGGGAGAAGGCGGAGTTCATGCACATCACCGTGGCCGGGCTGCGCGAGAGCCTGCCGCACGACGTGGAACCGACGTAGTCCGGCCGCGGCACGGTGCGCCCCACACCGGATGCATCTCGAGCCGGTCTCGTCCGATCCCCTGCCCACCACCAAGGGCTGGAATCCGTCACGCCTGTTCACCGCCGGGAACTTGTCACGTAGAACGGCGCATAGCGCTGATTTCGGAGCCAGGAGGCATAAAACGCACGCACGTGGGGAAACACTGCGCGCGCCAGTTCACGCCGCCACAACTCATCCGGTCCCAAGGGAGCGCGCAGAGCGGCGGCGAGCTCCTCGAGCACCGCTTGCCTGTCCACCCGAGTGAAGTGCCCGTCGCGCAGCACCACGTCCCCTCCGACGAGAACCGCCTTCACACCGGCCGTTCGCGCGCGGTATACGAGCGCGTCCAGAACCGGGACATCCTCATCAAGGTATGGGTAGGCGATCTGGTTCCAGTCCATGACCACCACATCAGCGGCCTTGCCGGGATCGAGCGTTCCCATAGCGTCGCCGAAGCCGGTGGTGTAGGCCCCGTATTCGGTCGCCATCTGGAACACGTGAGCCGCCGTCGGCACCTGTGTGTCCATCCCCGGGACCCGATGCAGGTGCACGACCAGCCGCATCTCCTGCAGCATGTCTCGGTCGTCATTGATTCCCGCTTCGTCGATCCCGATCGCTACCCGCACGCCCCTTGACACCCAGTAGTTCAGGGCGGCGATCCCGCTCCGCAACCTCAGATTTGAGCTGGCATTGTGGCAGATCATGGTGCCGGTCTCGGCGACGAGGTCAACGTCCTCTTCGGTGAGCCACACCCCGTGTCCGAGGGTCATCTGTGGGCCAAGGAGACCGAGGTCATGCAGATGGCGAACGGCCGTGACGCCGGTCCGCCGCCGCGCGTACTCTTTCTGATACGGCGTCTCCAGCAGATGCATGTGCATCCCCACGCCGAACCTCTCGGCGTACTCCTTGGCCGCCACCAGCGCGGCGTCGGAGCACCAGTGGAGGTTCGCCGGACCGAGCTGGATGCGAATGCGCTCCCGCTGATTGCGTCCCCAGCGCTCCCAAAGAGGGGTGAACAGGCCTTCCAGCTGTTCTTCCAGAGGGATCGTCTGCGCGCGCAGCATGGCAGCGATGCCGCCCGAGATCTCGGGCGGAAGGCGTCTGACGAACTGCTCGTCAGCCTCGTAGGCGAGCCGGTTCTGGTCCCTCACGAACATCGTATAGGAGGCTCGCATGCCGATGTCCTCGTACGCCTTGAGGACCCTATCGATCGCCTCGCCCCAGCGCGTGGCGGGACCGCTGAATCGCACATGAATATGCTGAACGGTTGTCACGCCCGATTGAACCATCTCGAAGGCGGAGTACAGCGTGTCCAGATACGGGTCGACGTCGCGCGCTGCCAGGCGGCTGGCGAGCCAGAGTTCGAGTGGATAGTCGGGCGACCCAAGCTGGAACGGCGTCAGGCCCACATGGTGGTGGCTGTTCACCAGTCCGGGCATCACGACGTCGTGCTCGGAACCTATGATCTCATCAGGCTGGTACTTTCTCGCCAGATCGTCGTAGGGGCCAACCTCAACGATTCTCCCACGCTGCTGAAAGACGGCCCCGTTGTTGATGATCTCCGGATCACCGTGGACAACCTTGCGAACGACGTATTTGCCGCGAATCAGCGACGACGACATGTCACCGTACCTCCCTGGTCTTCGGCTCACACCCCGGGGACACGCTCCGCCGGCAGAAACGGAAGCCCGCGGAGGAGTCCTTTGGCCGGCTGAACACGGGCGGGCTGACGCGCAAGCCCAGCCATGGCAGAGAAGTGTGTGTGATCCCGTTCTTGCAGTACTCTGCTAGACCGGATGGATCTCCGGCCAGTCCAGCTCGATCCCCTGTGAGGTCAGCAGGGCCTGGAAGTCCCCGAGCCGCGACGGGGTGTGGCGGACCGCGCGCGGCCGGACGCCGCGGTGCAGGCAGAAGGCGGCCAGCAGGCCGGCCGCCTCGCCCACATTCCACTCCACGGGGTGCAGCCGGAAGCAGCCGTTGGTGATGTGGGTAACGCCCGCGTTCTTGGCGCCGGGCAGCAGGTTCTCCACACGCCGCGGGAGCAGCACGCCCAGAGGAATCTGAAACGGCCACGCGCCCACGTCGATGTATGTGTCTCCTGCCGTAGAGGGGTGCAGGTCGATCCGGTAGCATCCCACGCCGACTGAATCCGTGAACTTCTCCGGCCCTGCCGGCCGCGTGTCGCTGGCCAGGTGCTGCTCCAGCACCGTGAACTCGGCCCGGATGCGGCGCGACTCGCGGACGTACGGAAACTTCGCGAGGCCATCGGGCGTGCCGCCGGCCACGTCGGCGCGCAGCCTGAGGCCCGGGTACCCCACGCCGCCGTCCGGCCGCGGCGCCTCCCTCTGCATCCAGTACAGCAGGGAGAGGCTCAACTGCCGGGCCGCCTCCCCGTGCCGCGCGGCTTCGTCCTCGCTCACGTCGCAGATCGGACCCAGCCAGTAATCGTTCTGCGGCCAGTTCACCAGCGTGATGTCGCTGGCAAAGGTTCCGGGCGCGAAATGGGCCACGTCCAGGATGCGCCGGTACAGCCACAGCGAGAGCCTGCCCGGTTCCCGAAACAGCGCGAGCGGTGTCGGCTCCAGCGTGCGCGGGTTGGGCATGACCCAGCTCAACTGCCGGTCGGGCCAGAACGGCGCCCGGTACCGCACCCAGAAGTCGTAGTCCCGCGGTCGCGCGATCGTGTGGTTCTCCCCGGGCAGGTAGTCCAGGGCAACGCACACGGTGAAGGCCTGCTGGTTGCGCGGGTCGGCGCGCGGCGCGGCGTGCGGCTCGCCGGTCTCGTCCCTTCCTTCTGCGCCCACCACGTACTCGACGCCGGCCAGCGGCAGCAGATCGCCCATCTCGGTGGCGTCGATGAAGTACGAGGCCTCCACGACGGTCTCCCGGCCCGAGTCGACCTGGCGCACCGTCACCGCTCTGACCAGGTCCCCCTGCACGTCCGCGCCGGCCGGCCTCTGCCGCCGCATCAGCGTGATCCGTCCGGACAGGAGGTGCGGCGCCAGCATCTGGTGCAGGACCGCCAGGGCCACGCGGGGATCGCAGCACAGCCGGCTGACCAGGCCGTTGCCGGGATTCAGATAGCGGGTCTGGCGCGCCTCCGGCGTGAGCGGGAAGTGATCACGGTAGTACCGGCGGACGCCTTCGCGGAACGCCCGGTAGCGTGCGGTCACACCGAACATCTCGACCCACGGATGCTCGTCGGGCGGGACGGCCTGGCTGGTGAGCTGCCCGCCGATCCAGTCCGTCGCCTCCGCCAGGACCACGGTCCTCCCCAGCGCCGCGGCGGCGAGGGCGGCCGCGCAGCCTCCCACTCCCCCACCGATGACGGCCACGTCGGCCTTCACGCCGGGCACCGCGCACCTCACGACCATCAGGCCTGGTTTGCCATTCGTGGTCACGACGCTATTCCGTCGCGCAGAGACGACTCCTGCTTGCGCTGCACCAGCGCACCGCCGTTGACGCGCCCGACGCGCCCGCGCCGCGACGGCGCCGTCGCCGCACGGCGCGTCTCTCGGCCGCCGCGACCCGAGGGTGGCCTCGTGTGACGCCGCGATGGATTCTCGCCGCCCTCACGCGTCTCGACGCAGTAGGAAAGCTCCGCCGGCGCGGCGAAGGACCTTCCCCGTGACGGTGGGCGCCGACGACATTCGCTGCATGGCGCGGCTCCTCGGCATCCAAATCTTCGAGGAGGATGTGGATGCCATCGCCGCCATCGTGACGGCGGTCCGTCAGACGGTGGACCGAGCGCACGCGTCCGGTCTGGAGGACATCGATCCGTTCATCCCCTCCGGCCCCTCCCCCGGCGCGTCGTGGAGCGCGCGGCCTCCACAGACGTCGGGCGTTCCTGCCGCGCGCCACGCCGACGTGCTCGCCTCGGAAGCGACCGACCTCACCGCGCTGGATATCGCGCACCTGGCGGAGCTGATCCGCTGCCGGGAGATCTCGCCCGTGGAGGTTACCCGCGCGTACCTGGCGCACATCGAGGCCCTCAACGGTAGCCTGCGAGCCTACATCACCGTGACGGCGGACCGGGCGCTGGCCGAAGCCGCCGCCGCGGAGAGCGAGATCGCGCGCGGCGGCGGCCGCGGTCCCCTGCACGGTGTCCCCATCGCGTACAAGGACATGATCCTCACCCGCGGCATCCGCACCACTTTTCACAGCCGCGTCTTCGCCGACTGCGTACCGGATAGGGACGCGGCGGTGGTGGAGCGGCTGTCGACCGCCGGCACCATCATGCTGGGCAAGGCCAACACCTATGAACTGGGCGCCGGCGACGGCGATCTCTTCGGTCTGGCCCGCAACCCGTGGGACGCCACGCGCCAGCCTGGCGGCTCCAGCTCCGGGTCGGGCGTCGCCGTCGCCGCCGGGCTGGCCGCGGGCGCTGTGGGGACCGACGCCGGCGGATCCATCCGCGTGCCCGCGGCGTTTTGCGGCGTGGTCGGGTTGAAGCCCACCTACGGGTGGGTGAGCCGCTATCCCGAAGGCTGGTGCACCGTCACCTCCATCGGCCCCATGACGCGCACCGCGCTGGACGCGGCCCTCATGATGGATGCCATGGCCGGGCCCGACCCGCGCGATGAGGCGGGCGCCGGCGTCCCGGCGTCCGCCTTCGCGGCACGGCTCACCGGCCACATCCGCGGCGTGCGCGTCGGCGTCGCCGACGAGGAGTCCTGGCCTCCCATCGACGCAGAGGTGCAGGCAGCGGTGCGGGCCGCGGTGCGCGCGCTGGAGGATCTGGGCGCGCGGGTGGAGCCGGTGTCCCTCCCCCACGCCGCGCTGTCAGAGGTCCTGGCCATGGTCATCGCCCACGTGGAGTGTTACGGGCGGCACCGCCGTTTCCTGGTGGACCGTGCCGCGGAGATCGGCACCTTCTTCCGCCGCGCCCTGACTGCCAGCCAGTTCTACACCGCAAGAGACTACATGGTCGCCCAGCGGGTGCGCCGCCTGGTGCTGCGCGACTTCATGGCGGCCCACGCGCACGTCGACGCCATCCTGACGCCCACCGTCCCCTACCCGCCGTTCCGCTTCGGCGAGACCGCTCTGGCGCTGGCGGGCGGTGAGGTCAACCCGCGCACCGGGATGGGCCGCTTCACGCGATGGAGCAACCTGACCGGTTTCCCCGCCGTGAGCGTGCCGTGCGGCTTCACGTCCGTGGGTCTTCCCGTGGCGTTCCAGTTGATGGGCCGGGCGTACGAGGACGGGCTCCTGCTCAACATCGCCCACGCCTACCAGCAGGCCACCGCCTGGCACCGGCGGCGCCCGCCGCTCGCCCATCTCCCCGCGTCAACGGCGCCGTCGTCCTCCGGGAAGCTCCCCGCGTAGCCGCGGCCGCCGTGCAGCACCGGCAGATGGACCCATCACCAGGGGGAGGAGACCCAACCATGATGGCAAGACGCGCGTGGGAAGCATCGGTGTTGATCTGCGGGGTGGCGGCGGCGCTGCTGCTGGCCGCGTGGCCCACCGCCCCGGCGGCGCAGACGGTAAACTTCACCATCGCCTTCGCCGCGGACCCGGTCAGCCTGTACCCGCCGAAGACCGGCGGCATCATCGAGCGCCTGGCGCACCTCCAGATGTTCGACGGTCTGGTGCACCGCGAGCCTTCGGGCAAGCTCGTAGGCCGCCTGGCCGAGCGCTGGGCGAAGGTGGACGATACCACCTGGCGGTTCCACCTTCGCCGGGGGATCGCGTTCCACAACGGGGAGCCGCTGAACGCCCAGGCCGTGAAGGTCTCGCTGGACATCCTCCGGGACCCCAAGTCGGTCCCCGCCAGCCGGTTCCGTTCTTACAAGGAAGTCCGGGTGGTCGACGACGCCACCGTCGAGATCGTGACGTCCGAGCCCGACCCGTTCGTCCCCAACAACCTGGCCGACTTCGGGTGGATCCTGCCGCCCCGCTACCTGCAGGACCGCGGCGAGGAAGGGTTCGCAGCGCGACCGGTAGGGACTGGGCCCTACCGGTTCAAGGAGGCCATGCGCGGCGACCGCATCGTGTGGGAGGCGAACGACCGTTACTTCCTGGGACGAACGAAGATCCGCACGGTGATCTGGCGTACCATTCCCGAGGCGTCCACGCGTGTCGCGGCGCTGCTGGCAGGTGAGGTGGACCTGGTGTGGGAGGTCCCGCCGACCATGGTGGACCAGGTGAAGGCCAACGCGAACCTGGAGGTCAAGAACTACCCCAGCCCGCGGTCGGTGTACATCGGCATCAACGCCTGGGCCGCGGGAGCCCCGCCCGCCCTGAAGGACCCGCGCGTGCGTCAGGCGCTCAACTACGCGGTGAACCGCCAGGCGATGATCACCGGGCTGCTGCGCGGGTTTGCCCAGCTCATCGGTCAGCCCCTCCCTACCAGTGCCTACGTCGGGTTCAACCCCCACATCAAGCCCTTCCCGTACGACCCGGAGCAGGCCCGCCGGCTGCTGGTCGCGGCGGGCGCGCAGAACCTGGCGCTGAACCTCCAGTTCGCGCCGCGCTGGCTCACCCGCGAGCAGGCGGAGGCCGTGGCCGCCGACCTGGGGCGCGTGGGCGTCCGGGTCACCCTGCAGCAGCAGTTGACCGAGACTTTCCTCCGGGAGCTGGTGGGCTACCGGATCAGCAACCTCTACAGCCTGTCGATCCAGGGCAATCAGGTCATCGACGGCACCGAGATCTACAACATCGCCGTGGCGTCGTGGGGATCGTTCAACTGGAACAAGTACCGCAACGAGCAGGTGGACGCGCTGCTGCGCAAGGCCGGCACCTCGTTCGACGTGAAGGTGCGGGACAGCCTGATGCGGCAGGTCGCGCAGCTGACCCACGACGATCCGCCCTGGATCTACATGTGGAACAACCACTCCATCTGGGGCGTGCGCAAGAACGTGGGGTGGACGCCGCGGGTGGACGACCTGGTGAGCGTCTTCGACGACGTGAGGCTGTAGCCGCATGGGAGGCCGGGCGCTCCTGCAGCGTCTGCTGCACGCGCTGCTGGTGGCGCTCGGCGCCTCCACGGTCGTCTTCTTCATCGCGCGCCTGGGCGGCGACCCGGCCATCCTGATGGCCGAGCCCACGGCCCGGCCGGAGGAAATCGAGGCCCTCCGCCGGTCCATGGGTTTGCACGATCCCCTCTACATCCAGTACGCGCGATTCCTGGGGCGGGCGGGGCAGGGCGACCTGGGGCGTTCGCTGTGGCAACAGCAGCCGGCCGTGGGCCTGGTGCTGGAGCGGACGCCCGCCACCCTGGAGCTCACCGCGGCCGCCCTGCTCCTATCCGCGGCC
The DNA here is from genome assembly GCA_016210785.1 of Armatimonadota bacterium. Lineage (GTDB taxonomy): Bacteria > Sysuimicrobiota > Sysuimicrobiia > Sysuimicrobiales > JACQTN01 > JACQTN01. Next base: position 1,395 of record JACQTN010000048.1, on the reverse strand, counting down.
ATCGCGCTGCCCGTGGGCGTGGTCTCCGCGGTGTGGCGCGGCGGCCGCGTGGACCGCCTCAGCATGACCGCGGCGCTCTTCTTCCAGTGCATCCCCGGCTTCTGGTTCGGGATGATCCTGATCTTCTTCTTCGCCGTGCGGCTGCACTGGCTGCCCACCTCCGGCGGCGGCTCGCTGGCGCATCTGATTCTGCCCGCGGTCACCCTGGCCGCATACTCCACGGGGCGCCTGGCGCGCCTGACGCGGTCGGGCATGCTGGAGGTGCTGAAGGAAGATTACATCCGCACCGCCCGGGGCAAAGGCGTGGCGGAACCCACAGTGGTCGTGCGACACGGCCTGCGCAACGCCCTCGTTCCCATCCTCACGCTGGTGGGCCTGGAGTTCGGCGCGCTCATGGGCGGGGCGGTCATCGTGGAGACGGTTTTCGGCTGGCCGGGGCTGGGACGGTTGACGATCCAGGCGATCCAGAACCGCGACTTCCCTCTCGTGCAGGCGTCGGTCCTCTTCGTAGCGGCGGTGGTGGTCGTGGTCAATCTCGCGGTGGATATCCTCTACACCACGCTCGATCCCCGCATCCGCTATGACTGAGCGCGCCATGCCCGCCCGGCGCCGACCGCGCCGGTTCTGGCACGCCGGTCCGGCGCTGCTGGCCGGCGGCGTCCTCATCCTGATCTTCCTGGCCGCGATCCTGGCTCCCGCCGTCGCGCCGCACGATCCTTATGACCAGGACATCGTCGGCCGCAACCTGCTGCCGCCAGGCTTTCTCAAAGCCGCGAGGCCGTCCTACGTCCTGGGCACCGACGCGCTGGGGCGCGACCTGCTGAGCCGGATCATGTTCGGCGCGCGGGTGTCGCTGCTGGTGGGCACCGTGGCCGTGGCCGTTTCCGGCACGCTGGGCGTGACGCTGGGGTTGGTCTCGGGATACTACGGCGGCCGGCCCGACCGGCTGCTCATGCGGCTGGCGGAGGTGCAGCTCTCCTTCCCGTTCATCCAGCTGGCGATCTCCGTCATCGCGGTGCAGGGCGCGGGGCTGCGCAACATCATCCTGGTGCTGGGCGTCACGGGATGGGTCACGTACGCTCGCATCGTGCGCGGCACCGTGCTCACCGTGAAGACGCTGGACTTCGTCACCGCGGCCAAGGCGTTGGGCGCGCCCGACCGCCGGATCATCGTCCGGCACATCCTGCCCAACGTCCTGGGGTCGGTGGCGGTCATCGCCACGTTCTCCTTTGCCCAGATGATCCTGGCGGAGGCGGGCCTCAGCTTCCTGGGCCTGGGCGTGCAGCCGCCCTCGCCCACCTGGGGCGGCTTCCTGGCGGAGGGACGCCTCTACCTGGCCTACGCCTGGTGGCTCACCGCCTTCCCCGGCCTGGCCTTCATGCTCACCGTGCTGTC
>JACQTN010000360.1 GCA_016210785.1 Armatimonadota bacterium | reverse complement strand
TCTTCGAGCAGCAGCGTGACGGTACCGGCGCGGCCGAAAACCTGCATCAGGGCGATGGCACCCACGAACGGCGGGATGACCAGCGGCAGCGTAGCCAGGGTCACGACCAGCATCCGCCCCGGGAACTCATACCGTGCCACGATGAAGGCCAGGGGCAGCGCGAGGATCGTGCCCAGCACGACCGTCCAGAAGCCCGCCAGCAGGCTGTTGATCAGCGACTCCACGTAAAGCGGGCTCTGGAAGAAGCGGAGGAGATGCAGGAGCGTGAACCCGCCCTCGGCCCCGGTCACCGCCACCTTCAGCACGCTCGCGACGGGGAGGACGACGAACGCCGCCAGAATGGCCAGCAGCACGGCCATGAGGGCCAGGTGGCCAGGGTCGGCGGCGAGGATCCAGCGGGTGATAATCGGACGGCCGCGTGCGGGGGTGGGAGCAGGAACAGAGGAGACGCTCATGGACAGGGATCCCGGCGCCGCGCGCCCTGAGCCCGCCTGCCCTGAGCGGACCCTGGGGTCCCGCCCCTGGGGTCCCCAGGAATTCGCTGTGCGAGTCTCTGGGGTGGGGGATAATCCGAAGGATTCTCTGGGGTGGGGTAGGAGGGTCGAAGGCCGGGGCGCAAGACGCCAGACGCTGGTCCGTGTTTCAACAGGCCTGTCCTGAGCGGAGTTGGTGCGGAGCCTCCGTGCTCCGACCCCACCCCGAGAATCCGCGAAGCGGATTCTCGGGGACCCCAGGGGCCGCTCAGTACGAACGGAGTCTCAGGACTCACCACGAGCGTTTCACACCCATCGACGCTACCGCCGGCGCAGCGCCTCCTCCGCCTGCGTGGCGAGTTGGAAGGCCCGGGAGTACGTGGACCGCGAGACCTGGTCCCACTCCCGCTCCTTGGCGCTGCGGTAGGCCGCGTCGCGGTCCATGGCGCCGCTGATCTCCGCGGCGGTCTTCTCGCTGACCAGCAGGTAGCGCGCAGCATGGCGGGCCTGCGTGAGCAGCCGCTCCGCCTCGGAGGCGTCCCGGCCGGCCTGCTTCGCCGCGGCGACGGCGCGCTCCGCGCGGTAGATGGCCTCCCACGCCCGCCGGAGCTCGGCGTGACGGAACGTGATCACCTGGTCGTACATCCGGTTGGTGACCTGGTAGCGGCCGGCCGAGAGGTTGGCGTTGAACTGGACGCCCGCCTTCATCTTGAAGGGATTGGGCATGCCCGGGGGCGCCTGGGCGTACAGACTCTCGCGCACCGGCAGACGCCCGATCTCCGGTTTGAAGAGCAGCTTCTGCCCCGCGTCGCTCAGCAGGAAGTTGACGAAGCGCCGCCCGCCCTCCGTGCTGGGGCCGCCGCGGATGATCCCGACGTTGGCCGGAACGATGGACGTCAGCGAGGGGTAGACGAAGCCGACGGGCTGGCCCGACGCGATGGCGGACAGCGCGAAGAAGTCGATGACCACGCCGATGCCGTAGTGCCCGGCGATCACCGCCTCCGGCACGCCGAAGGAGCGCTCGGTGATGGCGCCCATGTTCCCGCCCATCTGGATCAGCAGTTCCCAGCCCTTCTGCCAGCCGTAGCCCTGCAGGATCGTCTCCACGGTCAGGTGGGTTGTGCCGCTGCGGCTGGGGGCGGAGATGATCAGGTGGCCGAAGTAGACGGGCTTGATCAGATCCTCCCACTGCCGGGGCTCGGGGAGTTTGTGGCGGGCGACATACTGCGTGTTCCACATGATGCCGTAACCGCTCACGGCGAACCCGAAGAAGAAGCCCTCCGGATCGTTGATGGGAAAGCCGGCCACCTTGTCCGGGACGCCGCGGCGAAGCTCCGCGGGCGGTGTGTAGCGCTCCAGGAAATTGTTGCCCTTCAAGTAAAGGAACGCGTCCACCGCGCTGGCCCAGAAGATGTCCACGTCGGGACGCCCGGCGCGTTCCCGCACGTGGGTGATGGCCGCCGAGGTGGGTTTGGGGACGACGATCATCCGCCAGCCCGGGTTGGCCTGCTCGAACGCCGCCTTGTAAGCGTCGAACAGTTCCTTGGGGAAAGACGTCAACACCGCCACCTGCTGTGCCTGAGCGCCCGCGCGGTGCGGGGGCAGCGCGATTCCCGCGCCCACCAGGCCCAGCACGGCTGCCCAGATGAAGGTTCTCAGGAAAGGTCTCACGGCCGCCACCTCCGCTTGGTGCTCTCTATCTTCTTCTGGATTGGACGGTTCTGGATTGGACGGCTGCCTATCCTGCCGTCACCCGGTACGCCCCCCGCGCCTCCCGGCGAATGCGCCCCTCGTCCACCAGACCCTTGAGGACGCGGTACACGTACGCGCGGCTGACTTTCGGGAACGCCGCCAGGAGTTCGGCGGCCGTGAACCTGCGGCGAGAGAGGGCAGCATCACGAACCAGAGCCGCGGCGGCATCCGGCGCCGTTGCCACAGACCGCACGCGGGTCTCCATCTCGCGGTACGCGCGGATGAAGATGTCGAGCAGGTACCGCACCCATGGGTCGGGATTGTGGACCGCGTCATGCCAGTGCTCCGACGATTCCCTCAGCGCCGCGTAGTATGCGTTCTTGGTCTCCAGGATCAGACGTTCCAGCGGGACATATCGGCCGATGACATACCCCTCCTGCAGGAGAAGGAGGTGGGTCAGGAGCCGTGCCACACGTCCGTTTCCGTCGTCGAAGGGGTGGATGCACAGGAAATCCAACGCAAACGCCGCGATGATGATGGGAGCCGGAGCCACCTTGTGGGAACGCGCGCGCGCCAGGGACGTGCACAATTCGGTCATGAAGCGCGGGGTTGCGGCGGCTGCGGGCGGCCGGAAGACTACACCGATGACTTTCCCGCGCGCGGTATGCGCTTCGATCACGTTGTCCTTCGACTTCCAGCGCCCTGCGTTCGGTGCCGTGGTGTACCTGTAGAGGTCCCGGTGCATGGCCAGAATCGTGTCCACGCCGACCGGCATGCGCTCCGGATCGCGGAGATCATCGATGCCGCGGAGCGCGTCGCGGTAGCCGGCGATCTCCTCCTCCGGACGGTTGCGCGGCCTCCCCGCGTGTGCCATCAGCGCCTGTAGCCGTCTCGGTGGCACCTCCACGCCCTCCAGCGCGTTGGAGGCCGCGGTACTCTGGCTGATCACCGTCTCGCGGAGCACGTCCAGCACCTCCGGCTTGGTCCGCAGGTAAAGCTCCTGCTTGCCCTTGTATTCGGCCACGGTCTCGATTCTCACGGCGATCTCGGAGGGAATGGATCTGGTCTTCAGGGCCCAGGTCAGGGTGTGCACGCGATATCCACCGGCAGCATTATTTGTCCACCATATAGGTCTACCAAAGACTATCATAGTAGACAAATGATGTCAACGGACAGGCAAGCCCCGCGGGTGGAGGCATGCGAGCTCAAGCCGGCGAGAGGGGACGCAGGCGCCCTGACGCGTCAGAATGCACACGCCTGAGCAGCGCGCCCAGTGGGGCTACCTCCACCGGCACACCGCTCCGGTACGCAATCGCCTGCCCGGAGAAGGGCGAGACGCGCGCGCCCGGCAGGATGATGCCTACGAAATTGAGCGGATCGGCGGCGGAGATGACGACGACACCCGTCTCCTCGGGCCCGCGGCGGACGGCGCGCAGCGCCTCCACCGCCTCGGGCAACGCGAACTGCTCGCCGATGAAGCCGTCCACGAATCTCCCGCCGCGGATCTCGCCGCGCGCTTCCCCCCGCCGGTAGATGTCCAGCAGGACGCGCCATGGGGGCGCGCACCGCTCGCGCGCCAGCAGGTCCCGGAAGACGACGCCGTAGCGGCGGAGCAACTGGCGGGCGATGGCCTCGTGGCGCTCGTCGCGGCCAGCGGGTTCACCCTCGACGCGCCAAAGCGCCCATCGGCCCGTGGGGAGCGCGCGGGCGGGCGAGAGGGGACCGGGGAGGGCGCGGAGACGGCGCCTGCTGCGAACCGGGAGGCGTACGCCGGTCCGCAGCAGGCGCCGCAGCCCCGCCACCCCGTCGCCGCTGACGAGACCCGCCGAGCCCAGCTCCCACAGCGCCTCTTCCACCTCCGACGGCATGCGGCGCGTCGCCCGAGCGATGTCCGCCAGGAAGGAGGCGCCGCGCTCCCGGAGATGCTGCGCCACCTCCTGCGCGCGTGGGGAGAGGCTGACCAGCACGGCCTCCGCGTCATCACCCGTGCGGGCCAGCAGCCACGGGAGGTCGTCGCGGCGCAGGAAGGCGATGGGCGCGTTGCGGGTCGGGCCCGTGCGGCGGCGGACGTTCCGCTCGGAGCGCCCGTTCCTGGCGCGGGCGCCGCCTTGGGCCCGGGTCCCGTTCTCGTCCTCGTCGGCGGCCCCCGCGCCGCCCGCCAGCCGTCCCCACGTCACCGCGCCCGACAGGCAGAGGTACTCGAGGTCCGCCGGATCATACGGGCTGACGCGGGCCGGCAGGACGTGCTCCTCCCACGCCGGCGCGGGAAGCTCGAGCCCCTGCAGCTGCCCGATAACTTGGAGAACGCCGTCGCGGCCACGCCACTGCGTCCCGGGCTGCGCGTGCTGCCACCGGAAGAGGAACCGCATGAAGTCTGCGGCGGAGACCGCTTCGATCTCGCGCCGCAGGCGTCCCAGCGTCAGACGGTGGATGCGCGCCAGCAGCCGGCGCTCGCACCACTCACACTCCACCCCGAGAAATCCTCCGGATTTCTCGGGGACCCCGGAGCCCGCTACCTCCGGCGTGAACCGTCCCCGCAGCACGGCGCCGGAGTTCTCCAGCGCCAGCATTGCCCCCTCGACCGCGGAGCGCTCCAGGCCGAGGCGGTCCGCGAGTCCCGCCACGGTGACCGGACCCGTGCACTGCAGCCAGCCGTGGACGATGGTGCGCACCGCGTCTTCGGGCGAGGGCTCCGCGGGCCCGGTGTGCGAAGATTCCGTGGGCGGAGCCGGCGCGCGGAAGCGCCCGGCGGCGGAGGCCTTGGTGTCCGCACCTTCAGCCGGCGCGTCCCGCGCGCCGCTGATTTCGCGGACCGGCGACACTGTCTGAGGCTCCCACCGCGCATCCGGCAGTGCCGCGCGGACCACGGACAGCCGCTCCGCCGCGACGTAGGCGCGGCGCATGCTCGTACTATTGTCGGACCGCGATGCCGGACCACGGGCAGCATCAGGCGATTCAGACCGGGTGGGTCGAGCGGTCGCCCCGCCGGCAGCGCCCCCGTCGCCGGGCCACGACGCCACCGCCGCCCGCCCCGCCGCGATCAGCTCCTCCGCCAGCGGCGCCCAGGCGCCCGCATCTTCCACCGGCAGGATGCCTACCGTCAACAGGTGATCGTGCAGTTCATCGGCGGTGCGCACGTCGGGCCACGCCTGTGCCCGTACCTCCTCGATGGCCGCGGGATCGAGGGCGCCCACGCCCCGCGCCAGATCGGGATCGGTGCGCCGCAGCGACACGGCGCGCGCCCGGCGCTCCTCCAGCGGCGCGTCGTCCAGGAACGCATACGGGTTGGCGTTGAGGATCTCGTGGGACATGGGCGACGGGGCCGGCGTCTCCACGGCCACGGTGCGGACCTCGCCCCGCTCCACCGCGGCGATGACCTCCCGCAGCCCGTCCAGGTCCATCGCCTCGTGCAGGCAATTGCGGATCGTCTCGTTCACCAGCGGGTGGTCCGGCGGCGTGATGTTCCCCATGCGGTTGTCCTGACAGCCCACCTGCTCGGGGAAGACCGCGCCGAGCAGATCCTCCGCCCGCATCCGCTGGATCGGCATCGGCACGCGCCGCCCTCCGTTGTGGCGCAGCACCGCCAGCGCCCGGCCGGCGTTCCACCGCCACCGGTTGGTGAACATGGGGGACGCCAGCAGCGCCTGGACCAGGTCCTCTTCCATCGTCGTCGTGCGCACGAAGGCGAAGACGCTCTCCAGCGGGAAGCTATGC
>JACQTN010000359.1 GCA_016210785.1 Armatimonadota bacterium | reverse complement strand
GTTCAGCGACGTGAACTTCCGTCGAGCCCTGGCCTACGCCATCAATTATGAGCGCCTGCTTCCGGTATGGCAGGGCGTGGCGACCCTCGCGCAGGGTCCGTTCCCGGCGACCTTTAGGCCATGGTTCGCGCAAAGCGCAAACGTGCGGTACTCCCTGAACCCCCAGAAGGCCCGCACGTACTTTGAGCGCGCCGGCTTCAAGACCATCCCGATTGCCCCGCCGCTCCAGTTCGAGGTCATGTGGCAGCAGGGCAACAGAGCGCAGCGGGACATGGCGGACCTGATCCGCGAAGACTGGGCGAAGGTCGGTATCCAGCTCAACATCAAGGAGACCCCGCTGCCACCGTTCCGCGAGGCGGTCTGGACCAAGAAGTTTGACATAGGCTTCGTGCAGGCCCCCCTCCGCTACAATGACCCGGATTCGCTGGCGTCCCTCTTCTACGTTTCCAGTGAGATCCGCTATCGAGGATTCAACCCGGGCTACCGTAACGCCCGCGTGGACGAGATCGTCCGCCTGGGGAGAGCGACAATCAATCCCAGTACCAGAGCCCAGTTGTACAAGGAGTTCCAGCACATCGTCACCGATGAGGTCGCAGTCTTGTACCTGGTCAACAAGCTCCATGCCTTTGCCTACAGGAAAGAGGTCGAGGGGATTCGGTGGAACCCGAACTATGGGCCCCACTTCCGGGCGTATGAGATGAACAAAAACCCGAATCCGAAGTAGCGCGGTAACGTAGGCACCGGCCGGGCCGGCGCTGGCCACCAGGTTTGATCTGAGCCTGGGGAGTCGCGTGACGGGCTCTTCTGGCTCTGGTGCGGGTGGCAAAGGAGGAATCGTTATGCGATCGCTTCGTATCGGCCTGTGCCAGGCGACGTCTGCGTTCAGCACTGACGGCACGGACCCGCGCCCCGAGAACCTCGATCGCGCCGTGGCGTTCATGCGGCGGGCCGCCGACCAGGGGGCTCGCCTCACGCTGCTCGGTGAAGTCTTCCTCAACGGTTATCGGAGTGATGAGGCGCTTCGTGACTTCCCCACGCGTGTTGACCCACCCGACCAGCACATTCTCCTACTCATCGATGTGGCGCGCGAGCTTGACCTCCACGTCGCCTTGGGCATCTGCCGCGCAGGCGGTGGTCCATTCGGACCGCTTCACAACAGCGCCGTGCTCCTGGGGCCGGCGGGCGTCATCGGTTGGTATGACAAGGTCCACGTCGGGACCTTCCCGTTGTTTGACGGTCGCTGTGTGACAGAGGGCTTGTTCTTCGTCCCGGGAAGAGCGCACCGGGTCTTCGACACACCAGTGGGAAGGATCGGCCTACAGATTTGCCGGGATGTTCGCTTTCCGGAGGCAAGCCGTGTGCTGGCGCTTAAGGGCGCTGAGGTGATTGTCAACCTCTCGGCAGCGGTCGAGGTGGCAACCGAGTCATGGGAGTACTTCACGCGGACTCGGGCCAACGAGAACCAAGTGTGGTTCGCGATGACCTCGGTCGTGGGGAGGCAGAAGGACTTCATGCTGTTCGGGGGGAGCCGCCTCGTATCACCGACGGGCAAAGTCGTCGCCCGCACACGCGATAACGAGGAAGATCTGATCGTCACCGAAATCGACCTCGACGAGGTGGCCCGCGCCCGCGCCATGTCTCATGTATTTGACACGCGCGTACCTTCTGCTTACGCCGTTATTGCAGAAGAGGCCGATGCCGTGCACTGAGGTGCCCGGCAGACGCGACTCCCGTACCGCGCCGATGTGTGAGGCCGACTAGGCGATGGCGATATCCACCAGCACCGGCCCCTGCGCCGCGAACGCCTCCTCCAGGGCGCCGCGGAGCTCGCGGCCGTGGACGACGCGGCGGGCGGGCACCCCGAAGCCCTGACTCACCGCGACGTGATCCACCGCGGGCGCGTCCAGGTGGACGCCGATCAGCCGCTCGTCCGGCACCGGCCCGCCCTTGTAGTGCTCCATCGCCTCCCGGAGGATGCGGTAGCTGCGGTTGTTGAGCACCAGGATGACGACGCCGATGCGGTGGCGGGCCGCGGTCCAGAGCGCCTGGATCGCGTAGAGGATCGAGCCGTCGCCAACCAGACAGATCACGCGGCGGTCGGGCCGGGCGAGCTTGACGCCGAGACTGGCGGGCAACCCCAGCCCCAGCGCGCCGCCGGCGATGCCGAAAAAGCTCTCCGCAGCATTGAGCGGCAGATAGCGATCCTGCACGCGCGCGGCGGTGGTGCACTCCTCCACGACCGTGGTGGAACCATCGACCCAGGCCGCGATCTCCCGCAGGCAGGTCCCAAGCGTGACCGGTCCTTCGGTGGGAAGCGGCGGGGCCGCATCCCCCCACCCGCGGCGCAGCGCGGCGTTGCGCTCACGCAGCGCGGCCAGCCGCGCGCCGATGCGTGTCCGCTGATCCGCGGACGCGGTCCGCGCCACCGCGTCGGCCAGGTCGGCCAGGGTCCCCGGTAGGTCCGCCACGATGCCGACGTCCACCGGCAGGCTCTTGCCGACCTCCCACGGGTCCACGTCCACCTGCAGGAGGCGCGCGCCCTCCGGCACGGGGATCTCTCCCCCGTACACCACGGGCACGATGCGGCTCGCCCCCGCCACCAGCAGCAGGTCTGCGCCCTCCAGCGACGCGGCCATCTGCTCCCGCGTGAAACCCATGGACCCAAAGTACAGCGGGTGGCCGGTGGGAAAGGCGGTGCGCGACGGGATGCGCTCCACCAGCACCCGCGCGCCCACGGTCTCCGCCACACGCACCAGCGCGTCCAGCGCGCCGTTCTTGCCGATGCTGGCGCCCGTGATGATGACCGGACTGGTGGCGTCCGCCAGCAACCGGGCGGCGCGCGCCACCGCCTCCGGGTGCGCCAGGACGCGCGCCTCCACGGCCGGCATGGGCATGGGACCCCGGCACGGCTCGTCGAGCACGTTGGTGGGGAGTGAGAGGAAGACCGGCCCGGGCGGCGGCGTGGTCGCCACCTTGAAGGCGCGCGCCAGCGCCGCCGGGACCTCCTCGCCCCGCTTCGGCTCGTAGGCCCACTTCACCAGGGGAGAGGCCAGCCGCACCAGGTCCGACCATAGCAGCGGCTCGTGAAAGGACAGGCGGGAGTCGATCTGCCCCGCGGTGACGATCACCGGCACCCCGGCCCGGTAGGCGTTGTAGAGGTTCCCCATGGCGTTGGCCAGGCCGGGGGTGACGTGGAGGTTCACGAAGGCGGGCCGTCCGGTGATGGCGGCGTAGCCGTATGCCATCCCCATGGGGACGTTGTCCTGCAGGCCAAGCACGTAGGTGATGTCGGGGTACTCGGCGAGGGCGTCGAGCAGGTTCAGCTCGGTGGTGCCGGGGTTGCCGAAGATGTGGCGGATGCCCTGAGCGCGCAGCGCTTCGAGGACGGCGTGCTTGGCCAGCATAATTGATGATCACCTTCCAGGCGGGAATTCCCGCTCGATGACGTGAAGCAGCCCTTCAACCACCTCGTCCACCAGCCGCTGCCCCGCCTCCGGCGACGCGCGGCCGGGATCGGCGAGCGCGCCCGAGCGCGGCACCGAGTCCGGGCGGGGCGGCATCACCGTGTAGGCCGGCGTCTCCACCGGCTCGGGCGGCCGAAGGGCGTCCCGCCTGACGTGCGCGGGCGAGAGCGCCCACATCATCGACGTCTCCACGAACGCGGCGTGCTCCCGGTCCCAGCCCGGGAACCCTCCCGGAAACAGTGCCCGCAGCGTCTCCTCCCGGATCACCTGCCACCACCCCACGACCACCACCCGCGCGTCGCCGCCCGCCGCGCGGACCGCTTGCTCCGCGCCCTCGATGAGAAACGGCATGTTCTCCCCGTGCCCGCTGAGCACCACGATCCGCCTGATGCCGTGACGCACCAGCTCCGATAGCAGGTCGCGCGCCACCGCGATCATGGCGTCGGCGCCCAGGTTCAAGGTGCCGGCAAAGAACGGACCGCCACCACTACTGGGCTGGGAGGTGTAGCCGTATGGGACCGCCGGGGCCACCACAGCGTTGGTGCGCGCGGCCACCATCCGGGCGATCTCGGCGACCTGGACGGTGTCCGTGGACAGCGGCAGGTGCGGGCCGTGCTGTTCCGTCGCGCCCCACGGCAGGATCGCCACGGCCCCGCCGCGCGCCCGCTGCTGGAACTCCACCCACGTCATGTCCCACATCAGGTCGGTCACGGCGCGCCTCCTCGCCGAAACTGTCACTCCGAAACTCCCGCCCCGTGACTCCGGCCCGGCCCCGCCGCGGGTCCGCCACAACTACCCCTCACTCCGGGGAGAGCGTGTCGTAGCGGCGGCCTTCCTTCATCACGAAGCACACGTCACGCATGGCGGAGATAGTGGCCAGCGGGTCGCCGCGCACGGCGATCACGTCGGCCAGCTTCCCCGCCTCCAGCGTCCCCACCAGGTGGTCGATGTCGCAGAGCTGCGCCGCGTTGCGCGTCGCGGCCAGGATCGCGTCCATGGGCGGGATGCCCGCGCCCACCAGGGACTCCAGCTCGTACGCCATCTGCGCGTGCATGGCGTCGGTACCGCAGGCCATCCTGATCCCGGCCTGGTGGGCCTTGCGGTAGCTTTCCCGCGCGGCACGCCGCCGGGGCAGCCACTCTACGTCGGCGAAGGTGGGGTTGAGCTCCATGTCCTTCGCCAGCACGTGTTCATCGATGGCGATCGCCAGCGTGGCCACCAGCCAGGTGCCGCGTTCGACCATCATGGCGATGCACTCGTCGTCGAGGATGTGGCCATGTTCGATGGCGTCGACGCCTTCCTGGATGCACAGCTTGATGTCCTCCGGGCGTACGGAGTGGGCGCCGACCTTCTTACCACCACGATGAGCCTCTTCAACTCCGGCGGCGATCTCCTCCCGTGTGAACCCGCAGTTGAAGTGCCCGCCGGGGCTGTCCACACTGCCGGTGACCAGAAGCTTGATGAGATCGGCCCCGCGCCGGAGGTTGGTCCGCACCGCTTTTCTCATTTCGTCGGGTCCGTCCACGGCGTTCCCCGGAGTCTCCCCGCCGTGCCCGTTGGTCGCCGCCAGGCCGCGGGTGGCGATGACCAGACGGGGTCCCGGAATGAGTCCCTGCTCGACCGCCTTCTTGATCGTCACGTCGAGAAACTCCCTTTCACCCGTGACGCGCAGAGTCGTAATGCCTGCCTTGAGATCCCGACGGATGTTGCGGGCGGCGCGGAGGGCTCGCACCTCTGGGGGCATGCCCCGTGAAGACCCGATGAGATCATCGCCGTAGTTGAACGAGAGATGCGTGTGGGCGTCGAAAAGACCGGGAAGCAGGGTGCAATCGCCAAGGTCGATGGTTTCGCCCCTGGTGTTCGCCGCCTCGCGCGCCGGACCGACGGTGACGAGGCGAGACCCCTCGACGACCACCGCCGCGTCCTTCAGCGCAGGTGCACCCGTGCCGTCGATGAGCCGCCTTGCCCTGATGATCGACGTCATATGCGTCACCCTCCTCTTCGCTCTGGTCTCGCGGGACGATGCGGCAACGGGTCATCTCCAGTCTCGGAAACCCTCCAGGCCGGGACCGACCGCCGCCAGGATAATGTACGCCTCCCCTCGCGGGCGTGATCTCCCCTTCGATGGGATGGGAGAGCCCCGGCCGGCACGGCCGGCCTTTGCATGAGTCCGTGGTTCTCCTCGGCGGGATTCACCGGCTCCGCTGCCCCGCGGGACCACGCCGGAGCCGCGGGTCGAGGACGTCGCGGAGGGCATCCCCCAACAGCAGGAAGCCGAGGACTGTGAGCATGAGCGCCGTGCCTGGAAAGATGGCGGTCCATGGGGCAATGGCGAGGAATCCGCGCCCTTCGCTGAGCATTCGTCCCCACGAGGGCGTCGGCGGCTGGCTGCCCAGCCCCAGGTAGCTCAGCGACGACTCGGCGATGATGGCAAAACCCATGTTGGTGGTCGCCTGGATGATGAGAATGGGCAGCACGTTAGGCAGGAGATGCCGCACGATGATCCGGCCGTCCGACGCGCCCAGGGCTCCGGCGGCCTCCACGAAAGCCGACGATCTTGTCACCAGCACCTCCCCCCTGGTGATCCGGGCGAAGGTAGGAATATAGACGATGCTGATGGCAATGATGAGATTGGTGAGGGTCGGTCCGAGAAATCCCATGAGGGCCAGGGCCAGCAGCAGCGAGGGGAAGGAGAACAGGATGTCCATGACCCGCATGGTCAGCAGATCGAAGATGCCGCCATAGAATCCTGAGAGGAGACCGACGACCACTCCCAGGGTGACGGCGACGCTCACCGAGGTCATGGCCACATGCAGTGAGATCCTGGCGCCGAAGATAACGCGGCTCAACACATCCCGCCCGAAGTTGTCTGTGCCAAAGAGGAATGCGTAATCGGGAGGCCGGAACTGCCCCCCGGGGTGCATCTGCGCCGGATCGTGGGGAGCGATCCAGGTGGCCAGCGCGGCGATGCCGAGCAGTACGACAATGATCACCCCTCCGAACAGCCCCAGGCCATGCTGGCGCAGCCCCACGAGGAGCACCGCGTGGGAACGCTCACGCGCCGGCCGGGCAACGATCATCCGTAGCGAATGCGGGGGTCGATCCATGCGTACAGGATGTCCACGACGAGATTGAGGAGCACAAACACAAGGCAGAAGAAGAGGGTGATCCCCTGGATCACCGGGTAGTCGCGCTGGGAGATGCTCATGAGCATCAGGCGCCCGATCCCCGGCCGCACAAAGACCTCTTCCACGACGACCGAACCGCCCAGGAGGAATCCCATCTGCACCCCCAGCACGGTGAGGAGCGGGATGAGAGCGTTCCGAAGGGCGTGTCTGGTCCAGACGACGGGATCCGACAACCCTTTGGCCTGCGCCACCCGGATATACTCCTGGCGAAGAACCTCTAACATCGACGAGCGGGTGATCCTCATCAGAACCGCCGCCGAGGAAAGGCCAAGCGCCACGGCGGGGAGGATCAGGTGGCGCACCCCCTGCCACGGCGCGCGCCAGAAGTCGGCGTAACCGCCGGAGGGAAGCCAGTTGAGCTGAACGCTCAGGAGCAAGATCAGCAGGGTGCCCGTCCAGAAGACCGGCATGGATGTACCCACCAGGGCGCAGAGGGTGACAATCCTGTCCGGCAACGAATACTGGCGGACCGCCGCCAGGACCCCTGCGGGAACAGCCACCAGGACGGAGACTGCGATGCTTGCCGCGGCCAGTTGCGCCGTCGGCGGCAGGACTGCCGTAATCTCTTGCATCACCGAACGCCCTGTGTAGAGGGAATTCCCCAGGTCTCCCCTCATGGCGTCCTTGAGCCAGAGCGCAAATTGCACCGAGAGTGGTCGGTCCAGGCCGAAGAGTGCGCGCAATTGGGCAACCTTCTCCGGGGTGCGCATGGCGCCCAGCATGACATCGACGATGTCACCCGGCACCAGGTGTGCCAAGAGAAACACCAGGAGCGAGATGCCAGCGATCGTGGGGAGAGAGAGAGCCAGCCGACGCAGCAGATACGCTGCCATACGCTGTGAACCGCCCCCCGATTGCGGACAGGTCTGGACGCGCTGGGCCCGGCCGTATTGCGGGAGGCGCGGGGACTCACTGTCCCCGCGCCTCCCGGAGTGTCACTTGACCATCCAGACCTCCCGCAGGAGAAGTCTGGTGTTGCCCATCTCGTGCTTCAAGCCCCGCGCCTCCTTGGCGATCGCGGCGTACCGGATGGGTCGAAACAGGAAGACGTAGGGCGCGAGTTCAGCGATCCGCTGTTCTGCGTCGCGGTAGATCTTTCTCCGCTCATCCTGCTTGAGCACTCGCCTGCCGGCCTCGAGGATCTCGTCAAGTTTGCTGTCGCCAAACCCCGTCGGATTCCACCCTCCCTTCGTGTGGAACATGGCATAGAGGAACTCATCCGGGTCCACCAGGGTCCCCCAGTGCGTGAGGTTCATCTGGTAGCTGTGCTCTTTCCAGACAGCCCGCGAGACGGCCCCGCCCTCCAGGACTTTGATTTCCAGGTCGATGCCCGCAGGTTGGAGCTGCTGTTTGATCACCTGCGCCACGTCCACGTAGACCGTCCCGGCTCCAACGGTCACCTCGCCCTTCACCCCCTGCGGATAGCCGGCCTCGGCCAGGAGGCGCTTGGCCTTGTCCAGCTTCGGCCGATCGTAGACGACCAGACCGCTGGACATCCAGGTTCCCGCCGGGAGCGGGCCGCCGAGGAGCGGACGGCCCTGCCCAAAAGCTGAGAGCTGGACGACCTGCTGCCGGTCGACCGTCCAAGCGACAGCCTGCCGGACCCGCCAGTCGCTGAACGGAGCCTTGCGGGTGTTGAAGCCGATGTAAATGTAGGAGACGACCTCTCCGCCCATGAGATCGACCTTGCCGCTGCGGCGGTACTGCTCGAAGTGCTTCGGGGCCACCTGGATATCCATATGGTTGGTGCCGGCCAGCACGCTGGTCACACGGCTGGTCTCATCGGTGACCGGCACGAAGATCAACTCGTCCAGATACGGCATCCCCCTGGCGTAGTAGGCGGGGTTCCGCACCAGCCTGACGTACTGCTGGGGCACCCATTCCACGAATTTGAAGGGGCCGGTCCCACTGCCTCCCTTCTTCAGATCCCCCTGCTTCTCCACCATGTCCCGCGGCACCATGGCCGTCAGCGGCGACGCCAGCATGGTCAGGAGTTGTGAGGACGGCTTCTTCATGATGACCCGAACAGTGTATGGATCCGTCACCTCGACGCGATCGAGGTCCTCGAACAGGTAGCCCCACGGCGAGGCCACCTTGGGATCGCGCATGCGGTCGATGGAGAACTTCACGTCGTCGGCCACGAACTCTCGGCCATGGTGGAACTTGACTCCGCGGCGCAGCTTGAAGACGTACGCCTTGGCGTCCGGAGAAATCTCCCATGACGTGGCCAGATCGGGGTGGAGGTTGAGTTTCTCGTCGAGCCGAAGGAGGGAACTGTAGATCTCCTCCATGATCCGCATCGCCTGGGTGCTGAGGAGCAGATGCGGGTCCAGGTTGTCCGGTTCCCCGATGGAGGCCACCCGGAGACTTCCGCCGCGCCGGGGCGCCTGCGCCTCGGTGGTCGGGGCGACCAGCGTGGCGATGGCGAGCGCGACGGTGGCGAGAACCAGCCAGCGCAATCGCTGCAGTTTCCGTATCATGGCTCCTCCCCTCCCGCTATGGTTTCTGTGGTTCGCCGAAGACGGTTGCGAGCAGATGTGGACGATGGCGGGCGCTACTCGGGATGTCATTCGACAACGGCCCGCCGTCACCTCTCCGCGGGCGCTGCGCCGTCGGCTCCACCGCTGACGAATTCCGCCAGGAAGACGGCCAGGACGTCGGTGGCCTCCACCAGATCGGCAATCTCCACGTGCTCGTCGACCCCATGGTAGTTGCCGGACTCCATGCGCCCGGGTCCGTAGTTGGCCGCCGGGATACCACCGGCATTGAACCATCGAGCGTCGGTGCCCCCGGTCTCGCCCTCGATAGGAACTGGCCGGCCGAGTACCTGACGGCACGCCCGCGCCAGCCCTTGCACCACCGGATGGTCTTCGGCGAGCCGGGTAGGCGCGGCAGTGCGGACGACGGCGACGTGGACGTGAATGCCCGGGTGGCGAGCTTCCGCGGCCGCGGCGATGGCGCGTATCCTGCCCACAACCTGCTGCGGATCGACCTCCGGGATCACCCGGCAGTCAATGCTCAGGGTGCACCGGTCCGGCACCACGTTCACCTTCACCCCGCCGCTGACCACGCCGAGGCTCAGCGTGGTGTGGCCCATCCCCGCAATCTCGGATCGCCGCTCCGTCAATTCGTCGCGCAGAGCGAGGAGGGGCGGGATGAGGGTCCCCAGCGGCTCGATGGCGTTAACGCCCAGGTCGGGCCGGCTGGCGTGCGCCGCCTTGCCCTCGATGTGAATATCGGTCCGCAGGAGCCCCGCGGCGGCGCGGATGATGGGGCTGTTGTATCCTTCCACCACCGCCGCATCGCCCCGGAGGCGGCCAGATCGGACCAGATAGCCAGCGCCGAGATCGCCCCCGGTCTCTTCATCGCAGGTGAACGCGCAGAGGACGGTGCCGGCCGGCGAGACGCCGGCCCGCCGCAGCAAGATTGGCGCCATGGCGTAGCTGACCATCCGCGCCTTAGAGTCCACGGCGCCGCGACCCCACACCCGACCGTCGGCGACCGCGCCCGAAAACGGCGGATAGGTCCACCGCTCCGGGGACACGACGGGTACCGTGTCGATGTGGGCGTTGAGGATGATCGTTCGCGCCGGGTCTCCGGTGCCACCGAGCCCGCCGATCACGTTCCGCCGCGGCGCGCGCAGGCCAGCCTGTCGGACTTCCGCCTCGGGCGCGTCGACAAACTCCACCTGGTAGCCCAGATCGCGGAGCATCTCGCGCACGGCGTCGGCGATGGGCTCGTACTCTCCCGGGGGGTTGGGGCTCGGCACCTGCACCAGCCGGGACAGGCGCGCGACCAGTTCTTCCTCGGCGTCGGCACTGAGCCTGTGGAGAGTGTTGAGCAGGTCTGCGTCCACCGCGGTCCTCCTGCGAACCGGTCATGGGTGTATGGCGGATGCCCTGTGCGCTTCTCCACGGCGGAAGCGTGGTCCTCTCCATGCGCTGGCGCGGGGTCAGCCTCCGCCAAACAGGCGCGTCAGCTCGCGCTCAAGATCCTGCCGGTCAATGATGGCCAGTATGTGAACGGATGCCTCGCCGCGTCTGAACAGAATCCGGAAGTCCCCGGAGCGCATGCGGTAGACGGGAGGACGATACCCCCTGAGCCGCTTGACGTCGAGAGAATGGCCCGCGCCAAGCCGCCGCAAGCCTTCGATGATCTGCTGCCGATGGCCTGAAGGAAGACGCTCGAGGTCCTTCCGGGCACGGTCGGTCAGGTAGACCGCCGCAGGTCTGCTCACGAACCGGCGAGGATATCTTCCAGAGGGGTGAGGCGGCCCGCGCGGATGTCGCGCTCCGCCTGCGAGATCCGGCGGCGGATGCGAGGGCTGTGCTCCAGGATGAAATCCTCCAGGTCGTCCTCAGAAAGCGGAATCAATGCGGCCGCGGGCCTGCCCCGGTTGGTGATGATGATGGCCTCCCCGGCCATCGCATACCGGAGCAGGCGGTTTGTCCGGTTCTTGAGTTCCACCGTGTTGGTAACCTTCATCGACCTCTCCAATCAGATGGCTATTTTCATAGCCATGATATCCGACCGCAGGGGCACCGTCAAGGGGAGCACCCGCTCCGGCGCTAGGTTTTCAGCCGTGGGTCAAGCACATCGCGCAGCGCGTTCCCCAGCAGGTTGAACCCCAGCACTGTAATCACGATGGCCACCCCCGGGATGTTGACCAGCCACGGCGCCCGCACGATGTAGACGCGTGCGCCCGAGAGCATCGTCCCCCACTCCGGCGTCGGCGGCTGGGCGCCCAGTCCGACGAACCCCAGCGCCGCCGTGTTCAGCAGCGCCGCCGGGAAGGCCAGCGTCACCAAAACGATGATGGACGCGGCGATGTTGGGGAGGATGTGCCGGCGCACGAGGCGGCCGTGTCCTGCACCGAGCCCTCTCGCCGCCTCCACGTAGGCTTCCTGCTTGGTGACCAGCACGGTGGCCCGCGCCAGGCGGGCGAACCCCGGCACGCTGCTGATGCCCACGGCCAGCATGGTGTGCTCGAGGCTGGGGCCCAGGATCGCCACCACGGCCAGGGCAAAGAGCAGTGTGGGGAAGGCCAGCAACAGGTCGATGAGCCCCACCACCAACAGGTCGGCCCTGCCGCCCACGTAGCCGCTCGCCAGGCCCAGCGATCCTCCCGCGGCCAGCGCGATGCCCACGGAGATCGTCCCCACCTTCAGGCTGATCCGCGCGCCGTGCACCAACCGCGCCAGGACATCGCGGCCGAACTCGTCGGTGCCGAAAAGATGGCCGGGCCCGGGCGGCTGGAGGCGCCCGGCCACGTTGGTTTCGAAGTAGTCGAGTGGCACCAGCACCGGTCCGATCGCGGCCAGCAGCAGGAGCAGCGCCACCACGCCCCCGCCTACCTGGAAGCTGTGGTGGCGGAGCAACCGCCGCAGGGTACCGGCCCGGCCGGCGCGGCCGGTCGGGCTCGGCGCCAGCGCGCCCACGGCCGCGGCGCCGCTACTCATAACGCACCTGGGGATTGAGGAACGAGTAGAGCACGTCCACGATCAGGTTGACCGCCACCGTCGTCGCCGCCACCAGCAGCGTGATCCCCTGCACAACCGGAAAGTCCCGGAACAGGATGGACTGGATTGCCAGCTCACCCATCCCGTGGTACGCGAACACCGTCTCTACGATGAACGCGCCGCCCAGCAGAAAACCGAACTGCAACCCGGCGATGGTGAGCACGGGAATGAGCGCGTTCTTGAGGGCGTGCCGCCAGATCACTGCGCGCGCGTGCAGCCCTTTGCTCCGGGCGGTGCGGATGTACTCCTGTCCCAGGACCTCCAGCATGCTGGAGCGGGTCAGGCGGGCCAGGATCGCCGAGAAGATGAGCCCCAGCGTCAGCGACGGGAGCACCAGGTGCGCCCATGTCTCCGACCCCACCACCGGCAGCACGCCCAGGCGGACGCCGAAGATGCGGATGAAGACGAGGCCCAGCCAGAACGACGGCATGGAGACGCCGAGGGTCGCAACCACCATCGCCGCCACGTCCATCATCGTGTTCCGGCGGACGGCGGCCAGCACGCCGAGAAGCAGGCCGACAGCAATCGCGACGGCCATGGCGCACAGGGCCAGGCGGATCGTCCGCGGATACCGCGCGGCCAGTTCCCAGGCGACAGGCTGGCGCGTGCGGATCGAGGTACCCAGGTTGCCCTGGACCAGGTGGCCGAGGAAGATCGTGTACTGGGTGAGGACCGGCCTGTCCAGGCCGTGCTCGCGACGCAGCGCGTCCTTCACCTCCGGGGTAGCGAACTGCCCGAAGGTCATGACTTCAATCGGATCGCCCGGCACCAGCACCCGCATCAGGAACACCAGGACGGTGATCCCCAGCAGGACCGGCAGCATGACCAGCGCGCGCCTGGCGATGTAGTGTTGCACGGGACCTCCGGGGGGTGAACCCCCTGAAACATCCGGAGCGTCTGTTGCTCTACATGATTGCCCCCGTTGGATGTTTCAGGGGGTTCATCGGGCAGGGTGGGACCGCAGGTGCGGTCCCACCCTGCCCCACCGAAAGGGTTACGCCGAAGACACCGGCTCAGCGC
>JACQTN010000358.1 GCA_016210785.1 Armatimonadota bacterium | reverse complement strand
GGCATCACGCCCATCGTGCGCATCCCCAAGGACACGGTGCACGAGATCAACCGCTACCTGGACCTGGGGGCCCAGGGCGTCATCGTGCCCCACGTGAACACCGCCGCGGATGCGAAGCGCGTCGTGGCCGAGGCGCAGTTCAGCCCGCGCGGCCACCGCGGCGCGGCCAGCAGCAGCCGGGCTTCGGGCTTCGGGCTGCCGCAGGACGCGGACACCTACTTCCGGGACGTGAACAAGGAGATCCTGGTGCTCCCGCTGATCGAGGAGCCCCAGGCCGTGGACAACCTGGACGGGATCCTCACCACGGAGGGGATCGAGGCGTTCGTCGTGGGGCCCGGCGACATGGCCCTGGCGATGGGATTGGGCGGCGCGCGCGGGCACCCGGAGGTGGAGGCGCGGCTGGACCGCGCCGCGGCGGCGGCCCGGCGTCAGGGGAAGGCCGCCGGGACCGTCACCGGGACGCCCGACGGCGCGCGCGGCCTGGTGCGGCGGGGGTTCCGGATCATCATCTTCGGCTTCACCGGCGTGTTTGTGCGCAGCGCGACGGAGATGCTGAAGGCGGTGCGAGAGGCGGCGCAGGGTTAGCGCGGCGCGAGCATCCGGAGCGTCGTCTCTGCGTAGATGGCCGCGGTCTGCAGGATGCGTTCCATCTCCACGTACTCCTCCGGCCCGTGGCTCACCTCCAGGTCCCCCGGGCCGTAGCACACCGCCGGCACTCCGCGCTGGGCAAAGAACCGGATCTCCAGGACGCCCGGGCACGGCTCCACGCGCGGGGGCCGGCCCGTGACCTCGGCGATCACGCCGGCGAGGGTGCGGATGAGGGGTGACTCCAGCGGCACGGCCGCGGCCGGCGCCTCCTGCAGCACGGTGACCTCGATGTCGACGCCCTCGCGGCGCACGCCGTCCAGGGCATCCATGATCTCCTGTCGAGCGAGATTCAGACCCTCGCTGGGCTCAAACCGCCGGTCCACGGTGAACCAGCACCGGTCCGGCACCACGTTGAAGCTCGCACCGCCGCCCGTGCGCCCGCCCACGAGCATCGTCCCGTGCCGCGCGGCCACCCGGCCTTTGAGCGCCAGCACGGCGCCGGCCGCCCGCACCATGCCCTCAAAGGCGTTGACGCCCTCGGCCGCCATGCCCACGTGAGCGGGGCGGCCGCGCACCGTGATCTCCACCGTGAGCGCACCGCGGCACGCGTGCCAGATCACACCCCCGGTGGGCTCCGGCATCAGCATGCCGGCCCCGCCCTGGACCTCCAGGCCCGCGGTGAGCAACGCCGCCGTGCCATAGGTGCCCCCGGTCTCTTCGTCGGGCACCAGGGTGAGGATGAGGCGTCCTCCGTCGGGCAGCCC
Organism: Armatimonadota bacterium; assembly: GCA_016210785.1. Lineage (GTDB taxonomy): Bacteria > Sysuimicrobiota > Sysuimicrobiia > Sysuimicrobiales > JACQTN01 > JACQTN01. The sequence continues at coordinate 3,132 of JACQTN010000358.1, read as the reverse complement.
GGTCCCCTGCAGCACCCGCAGGGCCAGCAGCATCGCCACCAGGCCGCCCTTCATGTCCGCGCTGCCCCGCCCGTAGAGGCGGCCCTCCTGCCGCCGCGGGACAAACTGCTCCTCCCGGAAGACGGGCACCACGTCGTAGTGCCCGTGGAAGTGAAGCGTCCGTCTGCCGGAGCCCCAGGTCGCGATCAGGTTTGTCCGCGAGGACGGAGGGACCCCGGGCGGATCGAAGCGGCGCACGGGCACGTCCCAATCCCGCAGCACCCGTTCCAGTGCGTCCACCATCGCGGCGTAGTTAGCGCCGGGAGGATTCGGGGTGGGGATCGCGAGCAGGTCTTCGACCAGGCGGACCGCTTCCTTCCGCATGGCGGTCACATCGCGGAGAAACCCATCGACCGGCATACCGTTGACGTTTGACGGGTGGACGTGGTCTCCTCCAGGTTGACGGTCGCGTCTCACCAGTTGACGAGGCGGACCCCGCGGGCCGCGCGCCGTTCGTCTCCGGTCCCGTTCCGTCACGCGCTGTCGTCCTCCGCGGCGTCCTGCGCACCTCCCGGCTGGCGTACTTCCTGAACGCGGACGAAGACCGCGGGCCGGCCGGTGAGGCGCGAGGTCCCGGCGCGGTGCACCACCTGCCACTCCGCCTCGCCGCCGATCATCGCCTCGATGGGCGGAACATTGCCGTCCCTCAGACAGTCGGGACCCAGGCAGACCCGGAACAGTTCCGCAAGCCGGCTCCTCTCGTGCGGCTGCGCAAAGTAGTTGACGTAGTAGAAGGCCTTGGCCGGACCGTCCTCGCCCCACAGTTCGACCTCGACCCGCAGTTGCTCGCGCAGTTCGGTGGACCGGAACCGATGTCCCTGCACGATCGCCACGCTCTTGATGGTGCCGCTGTACCACCCCTCCGGCAGCAGCGTGACGCCCTTGACCTCCGGAGCCTGCCTGGGCCGCGCCTGCTCCACCTGGTCCGCGTGCGCCTTCCTGGCCATGCCATACCCCTCCTTTGGCCCGCGAGTCGTCGGATCGCACGTGATATTGTACGATATTTCGATATTAGAATCAAGAGATCAAATGTGGAGTTGCGCGAGGGCTGAGCGGCCACTATGCTGGTCTCAGAAGCTGAAGGGAACTCCTTGCGGAGAACAGCAGAAGTCTACGATGACGACGCACCGTGCGCGGAGCAACTGGGGTCAGTGGAGATGACGCAGCCACGCGGTTATGCGCTGCGGGCAGTGGGGCTCTTCTGCCTGGGATGGGCCCTCGTGTACGCGAACCGCAGCACGTTGTTTCCCATGCTCAAGCCCATCGGCGAGGAGTTCGGGCTGAGCGGCGTGCAGACGGGTGCGGTGGCCAGCGCTTACTTCTTCACGTACGTCGCGCTGCAGATCCCGCTCGGGCAGTTGATCGACCGCCTGGGCGTCAAGCGCGTGCTGGTGACGACCTACGCCCTGGCCGGGCTGGCCGTGCTCTCCGTCGGACTGTTCGCGCGTTCCTATCCGCTCCTCATGGCCCTGGTGGCGCTCCACGGCGCCGGCGCCGCCGCGTACTACGCCGCGGCCTACAGCGCCAGCTTCGCCGCCGTCCCTGAGAAGTACCGTGGGCTCAGCGCGGCGGTCATCAACTCCGGTATGGCCATCGGCCTGGTGCTCGGCCTGTCCGCGGCCGGTCCCATCTTCCACCGCGCGGGCACGTGGCGCGCCCCCTTCCTGTTCCTGGCGCTGCCGACGCTGCTGGTCGCGCTCGCCTTCAGGCTCTTTGTCCACGACGTGCGGCCGGTTAGGCCACCCCGCGTGCCGGTGCTCGATCTCCTCCGCGACCGGCAATTGCTGGCGGTCAACCTGTCCGGGTTCTGCTCGCTGTACGGGTTCTGGGTCGTCATGACCTGGGGGCCCGCGTACTTCCAGACCGAGCGCGGGCTGCCTCTTGAAGCGGCGGGATACCTGACGGCCGTGGTGGCCGCGGCTTCCATCCCCGGCGCGCTGATCTTCGCGAGCCTGTCCGACCGGCTCGGCCGGCGCCGGCTGAGCGTCCTTATGATGCCGCTGGCCGCGGTCGCCGTTGGGAGCATGGTGGTCGCGCCCGGCACGGGGTGGCTGGCGGCGGCGCTGGTGGCCTACGGGGCGCTGGGCAAGCTGGCCTGGGATCCGATCGGCGCCAGCTGGATCGGCGACCACGTGGGCCGCACGCGACCGGAGGCCATGGGCGCCGCGCTGGGGCTCTTCACCGTGTTTGCGATGGGGTCGAGCGTCGTGGCGCCGCTGGTGAGCGGGTGGCTGCGCGACTTGACCGGTTCGCTGGCGTGGGCGTTCGTGCTGGGGGCGACAGTGGTCCTGGCCGGCGCGGCGTTTGCCGCCGTGGCCGGCGAGACGCGCGCCGAACCCGGCGCGGAGCGCAGCATCGCACAGGCGCAGCAGGAAGGGTACGTTGCGACGACCGGGCGGAGCGCACGACGACTGCGCCGCGCGCTCCGCCGGCCGTAACCCCGGAGCCTGCCCTACCGCTTCGTCCGTCCAGACAAAAGCCCACCCCGGGAGCTGTCGGAAGGAATATCCGGGACGGGCGGCCGCGGTGCTGGTCTCCTGTTGTGAACCGACACTGACGCTCAGGTTCCGATCAGGCGGTGATCCTCACGCGCACAGCCTTCGGGCCCTTGTCGCCGCGCTCGGGATCGAACTCGACGGTCTGACCCTCACTGAGGGAGCGAAAGCCCTGGACCTGGATCTCGGAGTGGTGGACGAAGTAGTCCTTGCCGTCGTCTCCCGTGATAAACCCGTACCCCTTGTCGGGGTTGAACCACTTGACCTTACCGGTTGCCATACGACCTTCTCCCTCCCTTATGTTCCTCCCACGTCGGGTCTGTCCGTCCGGTTGTGCCGTGCGGGCAGCCCCGGCGGAAGGTCCGACCGAGCCAGCCTCATGATCTAGCCACACGCTTGTTGCCTGGGTGCGGTGCCGGCGTGCGGGGGCTTCAGCGGGATCACCGCGTCACGGGGACCGTCAAGCGTGGTTTCATACATTATATCATACTCCACCAAACCTGCTTCCTCCTTCCCCGGCCCGCCCGGCTCTTGAGGAGGCAAGGGGTCACCAGGCCTCCTTGAGGTGGGGGAGGAGGCCGGCGGCGGCGATGTCCGC
>JACQTN010000378.1 GCA_016210785.1 Armatimonadota bacterium | reverse complement strand
GCCTCAGCGTGTGGAGCGCGCGCCGCCCTACCCCGCCCGCGCCGCCGCCCGTGGCCGAGTCGGGTCCGTGGAAGGGCAGCGCGTCGGCGCCCGTCACGGTGGTGGAGTACGCGGACTTCCAGTGCGCCCACTGCGGCGAGTTCTCTCGAGAGACCTTTCGCGATCTGGAGCGGGCCTACATCGCCACCGGCAAGGTGCGGTGGAACTTCCGCCACTCCGCCATCCTGGGCCCGGAGTCGCAGTGGGCAGCCCTGGCCAGCGAGTGCGCCGCGGAGCAGGGCAGGTTCTGGGCCTACCACGACGTGCTCATGAACCGGCAGGCTGGCGTCAACCGCGGCGGCTTCCACCCGGATCGCCTGGCGCGCTTCGCGGAGGAGCTGCGCCTGGACGTCCCGCGCTTTCGCCAGTGCTTCGAGTCGGGCCGTTACCTGACCAAGGTGCGGGAGGAGACGGAGGAGGCGCAGCGCCGCGGCGTGCGCGGCACGCCCAGCTTCTTCGTGGGCGACACCTTCATCGAGGGCAACCAGCCCGTGGCGGTGTTCCGCCAGGCGATCGAGGACCGGCTGAAGGAAAGGTGAAGATGGCGCGGGATCCGATCCGGACGCGGCGGCTGCTGGTTGGGCTGGCGGCCGCGGGCCTGGCGGTGACGGGATACTTAGCGCTCGTCTACAGCCGCGGCACGGCGCCAGTGTGCATCGGTTCGGGCTGCGCCGCCGTCGCGGCGAGCCCGTACGCGCGCCTGGCGGGCGTGCCGATCTCCTACCTGGGCGTGGCGTTCTACGGTGCCGTGCTGGTGCTGGCGGCCGCGCACGCGACCGTTCCGCGGGCTGCGGACGGGCTGCTGGCGCTGTCGCTGGCGGGTGTCATCTTCTCCGCATACCTCACCTACGCCGAGCTGTTCCTGATCCGCGCCCTGTGCGTGTGGTGTGTCGCGTCCGCCGCCATCGTCGCGGGCATCTTTCTCCTCAGCCTGCGGTCCGCATCTCCGCACACGACGCCGGCACCCTGACATCTCAGGGCTGCGCCACGCGGCCGGGTGACGGCCCGGCCATCGGGCCAATACTCGGCCGGGAATACTGTGCACGTCGGATGGTGGAGACGGCGCTCCGAAATTATGCTGAGGATGACTCGACAAGGAAGTCGCGCCAGGAGCGCGGTCGAGGGGAGGGCAGGCAGATGCTCACCAGGCGGCTCGGGGAGACCAGAAAATCTGGTGGGGGAGCCCCCTGTCCCGAGTGCGGGGGACGCTCCACTTACCGCGTGAAGGGCTCGGACCTGTCCTACTGCTACACCTGCCGCAAGGCCTATTCCGAGATCCCCGACGCGCCCTACGACCTGGTGCTGGATGAGTGGGACGCCCGGCTCGCGGGCCTGCAGGCGGCGGGCGACGTGGTGCTGGTCCGGCTGCCGAAAGGCTTCATCGGCGTCTGCATTCTCTCCGCCGCCACGCGCGCTCCCGCCAGGCGGGTGCTGACCCCGGCCTGACACCCGCCTCGCGCCCCACCCCGCGCACCGGCGCGGGTTCATCTCCGGCCGTTCCCAAAACGCAGCATCCGCAGGCCGTTGAGCGCCACCAGCACGGTGCTGCCCTCATGCCCCACGACGCCCAGGCTCAGCCGCACCCACCCCGCCAGGCTGGAGGCGACCAGCACCGCGATCACCGCCGCGGCAAACCCGAGGCTCTGCACGATGGTCCGCCGCGCGCCCGCGCTGAGGCGGATGGCCCACGGCAACCGGCCCAGGTCGTCGGTCATGAGGACCACATCGGCGGTCTCCAGCGCCACGTCGGTCCCGGCGCTGCCCATGGCCACGCCGACCTGGGCCGCGGCCAGGGCCGGCGCGTCGTTGACGCCGTCGCCCACCATCACGACCCCGCCGTACCGGGCGCGCAGATCATTCACCACGGTCACCTTGTCCTCCGGCAGCATCTCCGCGTGGAACTCGTCCAGGTCGAGATCCCGGGCAATCGCGTGGGCGACGCGCTCGTGGTCCCCGGTGAGCATGACGAGCCGCTCCACGCCCAGCGCGCGCAGTTCCCGCACCGCAGCGCGCGCCTCCGGCCGCAGGGTGTCCGCCACGGCGATGATGCCCAGCGACGCCGCGGCCCGGGCCGGTTCGCGCGGGGCGCCTGAAGCGCGGTCCCGTTCGCCGCCGGCGGCCACGACCATCGTCGTCTTGCCCTCGCTCTGCAGAGCCTGCACCGCCAGGTGCACGTCGGCGGGCAGCACGAAGCCGTGCTCCAGCAGGAACGCCTCGGTGCCGACCACCACGCGGTGTCCCTCCACGCGGCCGGTGATGCCGCGGCCCACGGCCGCCTGGAACCCTTCCACCTCGGGGACCGCGACGGCGTGCGCTGCCGCCGCGGCCACCACCGCCGCGGCCAGGTGGTGCTCCGACCGCTGCTCCACCGCCGCAGCCGCCCGCAGGACATCCACCGCCCCGGCGCCGTCGAGGGGGATGACGTCGGTCACCCGCGGCCGGCCCACGGTGAGCGTGCCGGTCTTGTCGAAGACGATCACGCGCGCGGCCGCCATCGCCTCCACGTAGGCGCCGCCCTTGAACAGCACCCCGTGGCGCGCCCCGCTGGCGATGGCGGAGAGCACCGCCGCGGGCGTGGCGATCATCACGGCGCAGGGCGACGCCACCACCAGCAGCGTCATGGCCCGGTAGAACATCTGCGCGAAGTCGGCACCCAGCACCAGGACGGGCACGGTGGCGGTCGCCGCCGCGGCACCGATGACCACCAGCGCGTACACGCGGCCGAACCGGTCGATCAGGCGCTGGGTCGGCGCCTGCTGGGCCTGTGCCTGCTCCACCAGCCTGATGATGCGCGCCAGGGTGCTCTCCTGCGCCGGCCGGGTCACCCGCACCTCCAGCAGGCCCGGACCGTTGATGGTCCCCGCGAAGACGCCGCTGCCCGGGCCCTTGTCCACGGGCACCGACTCGCCGGTGATGGGGGCCTGATCCACGCTGGAGGTCCCCGTGCTCACCACACCGTCGGCGGGCAGGCGCTCCCCGGGACGCACGATGACCAGGTCGCCGGGCCGCAGATCCTCCGCCGGCACGATGGCCTCGGTGCCGTCGGGGCGGCGGAGCAAAGCCGCCTCGGGCCGCAGCGTCATCAGGGCAGCGATGGCCTGCCGCGTGCGGTCCATGGCGAAGGCTTCCAGGGCGCCGCTGAGGGAGAAGAGGAAGAGCAGCACGGCGCCCTCGTCGCGGTGACCGATGACGGCGGCGCCCAGCGCGGCCAGCACCATCAGCAGGTTGACGTCCACGATGCCCCGCCGCAGGGCGCCCAGGGCCACGCGCGCGGCCGGAATGCCGCCCGCGGCATAGGCGAGCAGGTAGGCGGTGCCGGCGCCGGCCGGGATCCCCCGCCACTCCAGGAT
>JACQTN010000349.1 GCA_016210785.1 Armatimonadota bacterium | reverse complement strand
TCACCGCGCTCGTCAACCCGCCCCAGGCCGCGATCCTGGCCGTGGGGGCGGTGTACACCCGCCCCGTGTGGGACGGCGGCGGGGTGCACCCGCAGCGGGCCTGCGAGCTCACCCTCACCGCCGACCACCGGGTGCTGGACGGCGCGGACGCCGCCGCCTTCCTGGACACCGTGACCAGGGCCCTGGAAGATCCGGGCGCCCTGGTTTCCTAGCGGTCGCTCATTTCCATGCGGTCCTCACTTCCACGATCAGACGCGCAAGGAGGCGTGCCGTGTCGGACCTTTCGCCAGGTGATCTTCTATCGCTGGCGGGACGCGTCGTCCTGGTGACCGGAGCCTCGCGGGGGATCGGCGAGGCCACCGCGCGGCTGGTGGCCCGGGCGGGAGCGGCGGTGGTGGTGTGCGGCCGGAGCCTCGACGCGTGCGCCGCGGTGGCGCGGGCGATCGTGTCGGAGGGCGGCCGGGCCGCCGCGCTGGCGTGCGACCTGCTGGACCCGGCGCAGGCGGAAGCGCTGCCCGGCCGGGTCGCGGACGCGCTGGGATCGCTGGACGGGATCGTGAACAACGCCGGCGCCATCGTCCGCGAGGATGCGGTCACGACCGCGGTGGGAGAGTGGGAGGAGGCCTTCCGGTTGCACGTCACGGCCGCGGCGCGCCTGGTAGCCGCCGCGGCGGACCACCTGGCGCGCCGCGGGGGCGCGGTGGTGAACGTGGCGTCCATCCATGGGTTGCTGGGCGTGACCGGTCGCGCGTCCTACGCGGTATCGAAGGCCGCGCTCATCCACCTTACCCGCGTGCAGGCCGCGGAGATGGGGCCGCGGGGCATCCGCGTGAACGCCGTGGCGCCGGGCATCGTGGAGACCGACATGGCGAAGGGCGTGCTGGACAACCCCGAGACCCGCGCGCGGCTGCTGGCCACCGTGCCGATGAAACGCCCGGCGCAGCCTGAAGAGGTGGCGCGCGTCATCCTGTTCCTGCTCTCCCCGGCGGCCGCGTACGTTACCGGCCAGGTACTGGCGGTAGACGGGGGGCGGGCCGCGGCCGGATGACGTGACGAGCGTGTCCGGGAAAGGCGCCTATCGGGACTCCGCCTCCTCCCTCACCCTACCCTGGCACGTGGCACGTTCGTTGCAAGGTACTCCACTCTACCGCGCTTGCCGAACTTACGGCGCCCCAGGCGGGAGAGGGGAAAGAGGTATCCTACCCGTCCGGCAGGACGGGTTCGGCAGCGACGCCCGGTGCGATGGATTGCCTTGTGACTTTCCCCTGGCGGGTGGCCTCCGCGCCGTAGACCGCCAGGCCCTCCGCCGTCACGTACCCCTCATCCACATCCCGCTGCAGCAGTTCCAGCGGCCGCTCGCGGGGGTCGCCGTAGCCGCTGCCGCCCGCCGCTTCCAGCAGGATGCGCTGATCGGTGCGGCGCAGCTCCACGAACGCGGACGTGGAGCGGCCCGGCGATGACACCGGCACACCGGTGGCGGCCAGCCGCGCCCGGCCGCCCGGCTGCCCGCCCAGCAGTCCGGGGATGATGACCCGCACGCCGTGCGGGTGAATGGCCAGGTAGGCCGCCCCGCCCCGCTCGTCGAGCCTGCGCACCGTCATGCGCTGCCCCAGCCCGCCGCGGGACTTGCCCGCGCCCGCGGAATCCGGCATCAACTCTTTGCACTCGACCAGGATGGGAACGCGCTGCTCGAACATCTCCACGGGCACGTTGGCCGCGGAGGTGGGGAAGAGCACCGACGATTTGCCGTCGCCCGACGCGCTCCCGCCCTGGCCACCGCCGAACATGATGTGGTCGTTGTAGCGGCGCCCATCCACGCCCACCCCGTAGGCGCTGCACGTCATGGGGAGGCCCGTGAAGGCCTGGACCCGGTCGGGGAGCAGGGGCGCCAGCGCGCGCAGGATGGCCGGCGCAATGTACCAGCCGGTGAGGGTGCGCCAGTTCACCGTGGCGGGGTGGCGGCAGTTGAGCAGCGTGCCCTCCGGCACGATAACCTCGAACGGCCGGAAGCATCCGGCGTTGGACGGGATCTCCGGCGTCAGCACGCACTTCAGCGTGTAGGTGGTGTGCGCGGCGGTGTAGCCGTAGGTGCAGTTCACGCCGCCCGTGGGCGCCTCCGGCGGCACGCCGGTCCAGTCCACGGTCAGCCGGTCGCCGCGCACGATCACCGTGCACGGCAGGGTGAGCGGTTCCTCCACGCCGTCGATCTGCGACTCGCCGTGGTAGACGCCGTCGGGCAGCGCGCGGATCGCCTCCCGCATGGCGACCTCTGCCCGGTGCTGCACCTCATGGGCCAGGGGCTCCAGCGTGTCGAGCCCGTACTCGTCCATGAAGGCCAGCAGGCGCTGCGCCCCCACCTGGTTGGCCGAGACCTGGGCCTGGATGTCGCCCCACACCATGTCGGGCCGGCGCACGTTGGCGTGCACGATGGCGGCCAGATCCTCATTCAGCGCTCCGGCGCGGTAGAGCCGCAGCGGCGGGATCTGCAGCCCTTCCTCATACACCTCGCGGGTGCGCGCGCTGTCCTTGGTGCCCCCGATGTCCGAGACGTGGGCGATGGAGCCCACCAGTCCCACCAGCACGCCGCGCCGGAAGACCGGCGTGACCACGGCGATGTCGAAGAGGTGCCCGGCGCAGGTCCACGGGTCGTTGGTGATCAGCACGTCGCCTTCCACCACCAACTCGCGGGGGAAGGCCTGGAAGATGGCCCTGACGGCGCGGGGCAGGGTGAGGTTGAAGACCGGCATGGAGCGCGGGGAGTGGGCGATGGAGTTGGCGTTCGCGTCCAGCAGCTCGCACCCGAAGTCCTGGGCCTCGCCAATGATGGTGGAGAAGGCGGTGCGCAGGATGGTGATCCAGCACTCCTCTGTGATGTTGATGAGACGGCTCCACATGATCTCCAGCGAGATGGGATCGAAGGTCATCATGCGCGGCTCCCCCCCACCAGGATGACCAGATTGCCCATGGCGTCCACGGTCAGCCGGTCCCCCACGCCCACCACCGCGGTGGCCTCGCGCTCCTCCACCAGCGCGGGCCCCGGGATGGACGCCCCCGCCGCCAGCCGGTCCCGCTCGAAGACCGGCACCGCGACGAACCCGCCCGCCTCCGCGAAATAGGCGCGCCGCTGCCCTGTTTGCGCGTCGGCGGCGCTCCCCGCCGGTGCCGTCCCCACCTCCACGGGCGGCCGCGGTCCCCGCAGCAGCACGCGCCAGTTCAGCGTCTGGATGGGATACCCGTTCAGCGTGATCCCATAGAGGCGCCCGTACTCGCCGAGGAACTGCTCCCGCAGCGCCGCCGCCAGCCCCGCGCTCACGGCGCCGTCCGGCACCGGGATCTCGATCTCGTGGAACTGTCCTTCGTAGCGCATCGCCACGTAGCGCTCGCAGGCCACCGCCGCGGCCGGGGCCCCCGCGTCGTGCAACTGGCGGCGGCCGCGCTCCTCCAGGGCACGCAGCAACCCGTCCACCTGCGTCCAGTCCAGGTGCTCCAGATCGCCCACGAGTGAGTGGACCAGGTCGAAGCCCAGGGGCGCCACCAGCAGCCCCAGGGCCGATGCCAGCCCGGACGCCCGGGGGATGATGACTTCCCGCATGCCCAGCAGCCGCGCCACCCGCGCCGCGGTGGCCGGGCCTGCGCCGCCGAACCCCATCAGGGCGTACCGGCGCGGGTCCTGCCCGCGCTCGATGATGTGCACCCGCGCCGCCTGCGCCATGTTCTCGCAGACGATGCTGAGGATGCCCCACGCCGCCGTGGCCCCGTCCAGTCCCACCTGGGCGCCGATGCGCGTCACCGCGTCCACCGCGGCCTGCCGGTCCACCGGCATGGTGCCGCCCAGGAACGCGGCGGGATCGAAGTAGCCCAGCACCACGCAGGCGTCGGTCACGGTCGCTTCGGTGCCGCCGAACCCGTAGCACGCCGGGCCCGGCGAAGCCTCCGCGCTCTCGGGGCCCACCCGCATCAGGCCCATGGCGTCCAGGCGCGCGATGGAGCCGCCGCCCGCGCCGATCTCGATCATCTCCACCACCGGCGTGCGCACCGGCAGGCCGGAGCCGCGCTTGAACCGGTGCACCCGCGCCACCTCCACGGAAGCGGCCACCTCGGGCCGGCCGTCCTCGATCACGCAGATCTTGGCCGTGGTGCCGCCCATGTCGAAGGCGACCAGGTCCGGGCGCCCGATGCGCTCGCCAAAGTACGCCGCCGCCAGCGCGCCCCCCGCGGGCCCCGACTCCAGCAGGCGCACCGGGAGCTGGCGGGCGACCTGGGGAGAGGTCACGGCGCCGGTGGACTGCATCAGGAAGAACCCTCCCGCAAAACCGCGCGCCGCCAGGGCACGTTCCATCTCCTCCAGGTAGTGGTCCACCAGCGGCTGCACGTAGGCGTTGCACACCGTGGTAGAGG
>JACQTN010000344.1 GCA_016210785.1 Armatimonadota bacterium | reverse complement strand
CCGCGGCGGAGTGGACCATCGGCGAGCAGCGTCTGTTCACCAAAGCGGGGTGGACGCCCTTCGTCGGGCGGCGCGTGCGCGGGCGGGTGGTGGCGACGCTGGTGCGCGGCGTGCAGGTGTACCGGGACGGCGCGATCGTCGCGGTGCCCGGGCACGGCCGCTTCCTGTCCCCGCCGTCGCGCGCGGCGTGAACCTGTGGCGCGGGCGGCCCGTGCTCCCGCCGCCGCGTGGAGGGACGGTCATGTACGGATGGCGCGCGAAGATCGGGCTGATCATCCCGGCCAACAACACGGTCATCGAACCCGAACTGTGGCACCTGGTGCCCGACGGCGTGTCGGTGCACGCCACGCGGCTGATCGTGGAGGGACCCTTTACCCCCGAGGCGCTGGACCGCATGCAGCGCGGGACCGCGCGGGCCGTGGAAGAGCTGGTCCAGTCCGAGGTGGGCGTCATCGTCTACGCGTGCATGTCCACCAGTCTGGCCAAGGGGCGGGCGTGGGACGACGCGCTGCCCGAGGGCGTGCTGGGTGGTCGCGACATCCGCATGTTCAGCGCGGCGTCGGCGACGATGGAAGCACTGCGCCACCTGGGTGTGCGGCGTCCCGCGGTCATCTCCCCCTATCCGGCGGCGATCCATCCGCTCATCGGGCCATTTTTCGCTGCGCACGGCCTGGAGGTGACGGCGGGCCGCCACATGGAGATCGCCGACTATCACGCCGTGGTGCGCGTGCGGCCGCAGGAGGTGTACCGGTTCGCGCGGTCGTCGGACATGGGCGATGCCGACGGAATCTGCATCCTGGCCACCGATCTGCGCACGGTGGAGATCATCGAAGCGCTCGAGCACGATACGGGGCTTCCCGTGGTGACCACCAATCAAGCCATCTTGTGGAAGGCGCTGGCAAGCGCTGGTATCACCGGGTGGCTTGACGGTGTCGGCCGGCTATTTAGGAGTCACCCGAGACAGGCAAATCGAGGGGACCCCTAACACCGGGTCGGGTATCAGTCACTGACCGGTTCCGGAAGGTTCAACTCTGTCTTCGCCGTACTCTTGGAGACAGGACTCTCGACGACAATCGCGCGCTCAATGGGAGCCGTGGCCCACCACTTGTACAATGCGAATACTCCGTGTCCAAACGAGAAGAATGCCAGAACCCTTTCAGCAAGCCCGGCTCCCAGAAGAAGGAACAGTCCCGCGAGCAGTAGCTGGCGCCCTTTGGCTGCAGGCCCAAGCAGTAGCTCAAGAGACCCCGGGGCACGAGAGCCTGTCCTGTTCCTCGTCCATTTGACGACCTCGTTTGCGTATTCGCGAAGGCTCTCGCGTACGTTTTGTTCCGTCCTACTTGTTGGGTGCAGCATCCAGTATTCCAGCGCCACCCAATAGCCCCACCCCAGATTCTCTCGGATCTTGAGCAGATCGTCGGGCTCGACATCCAGCAGGACCGCCGGCGGCGGGAATGGCACCCTCGCAACAATGGTGGGAACATTCGAGACACTCACTGATGGCGTAGAAGGGATCGTCTGCGTTGCAATCAGACTGTACTCCGGATTGTAGCCGGGGAAGTTCAGCGTGCAGCCGAGGCTGGAGGCTCCAACGTAGCTGTGGCACTCGCACACCCACCGAAAGAAGGCTTCCAGCCCTTCCCGCTCTCCAGGTGCATTGCTCGCCTGGAGAATCTCACGGATATCTTCCGAGTGATAGTCGGCCGGAAGTCCAAGCGTTCTTCCGACTGCGTTCATAATCTCGCTCGTTGTTACCAGTTCTGCTGCTCCGTCCCACCTTTCAGCGTGGCGCTGAGCCTCGTATATGCAATCTATGCGCCACTTCTTCGTACACTCCCATATGATTTTGAGCCTGTCGTGTATTCTTTCCGCTCCAGAGAAAGTTGCTGGAAGCTCGGAGCGGATTGCGTGGCGTTGCCAGATCTCTAGGAACCTCCGGCCAAGCCCCTCGGTCTGCCATTGCACGGCCGTGAATGCGGGACATTTGTCGGCCGCACGCTGGAGACGCCGGGCGACTTCGTCGGCTCTGAGACGGATGCCCTGGACGCCGCCATGCCGGCATAGACCGAGTGCTTCCTGGAAGGTTGAGGCGTCACCTCGAAACGCAGGGCGCATAATCCCGCTTTCAATACATGCTTCTAGCAGAGATTTGCGAACTGACTTCAGTACATGATCGCCCGGCCTCTGCGCTGTAAAGAAGCCTGCATCGACGGCCACCATTCCGGGTTGGAACAGGGTATTACATAGAAGACTCACGTCGAAGGAATCGCCGGGAAGATAATGCTCCCACATTCGGCCGACGGTGGACATGAAAACTGGACTGGGTCTGGCATCGCCTGTCGTCACGGTCCAACCTTCCCCACGTTCATCTGGCCGGCAGACAACATCTGCTTGTGGAATATCGTATCTCGTCTGTTCCGAATTGGGTAGGGCTATGCTGAAAGAGCTGAATTTGAGGCGTGGCCGCAAACCACTGTTTCCTGCATGGGAGAGGGATGGCGGGAGGTTTGGCACTGCGAGGGCCGCATGGCCGAGGTGCTCTTTTGGTTGTCAGCCTAGGAGGTGCGGTGTCGCGAGGAGAATTGACAGGGGGCGGGTTGCGATGCGGCAGCGGCCCGAAGGCGCGTGGGTTCTGTCGTGATCTCAGCAGGAAGAGATGTTGGAGGACCAGGAAAGTGACCGAGAGATGTTTGACGGCCCCTGTTGGCCAGCACCCACGTGCAGGTGGTGCAGCTGGTGATCCCGGGCTGGCCGGTCGGGATTGACGCATTGGCGTTCGTGTCCGATTGACCCGGCCCCCTTGCCCCGTGGCCCCTTCTCCAAGAAGATGTAGTCGAACCTTGAACCACCAGGCGACGACCCCACGTGAGATCACAGCAGGAGCACGAACAGGGCGATGCGTAGTGACTGGTACCGCCGCGGCGTTACCAGGAGCCTGTCCGGCCTGTCCAGCGAGGCGGGTTCGCGCCCCGCATCTCCTCTCGGGCATGCCGGCTGTGGCCTCAGCCACGGCAGTCATGGCGCGATCCGTCCAACGCGGCGCATCTCCGGGAGATGGGAAAGGCACAGGCCGGCGGCGAATTCTCAAGATATTCCGCGGCCATATCAGGCAGGGGAGGCGCGTACGCATGGCAGAGCAGGCGCAACGCGGTGACTGGGTGCGGATCCACCTGGTCTTCCTGCCCGCGGGCGAGCGGGCGCCGGGCGTGCCCGCCGATACCGCGGCTACTTCCTACGAGGGATGGATCAACGGCTGGACACAGGAGGCCGCCCGCCTCGGCGAGACGGTGACCATCCGCACGGCCGCGGGGAGGGAGGTGCGGGGGAGGCTGGTGGAGATCACCCCCGGCTATCACCACACCTTCGGCCGTCCCCATCCCGCCATGCTGGCCGTCGGCCCGTCCCTGCGGAAGATGCTGCAGGACCCGCCGGGCGCGGACGGAGACGGAGAGGCGTAGCATGGGATACGCAGAGGTGATGGCCCGCCGCGGCGAGATCCTTCGCCGGGCCACCGGGCTCGACTACGCCGAGTTCTCCCACGGGCCGCTGGCCTTCGACTACGATGCCATGATGGCGAAGGTGGGTTACCCGCTGGAGGAGGTGCGGCGCATCCAGGTCGCGGTGGGCGTCGGCAACACGCCGCTCCTGGAACTGCGCCGGATCACTGCGCTGGTGCGGAAGATCAGTCGTGCGGGAAAGGGCGCGCGCATCTTCGTGAAGGACGAGGCCTGCAATCCCTCCGGCTCCTTCAAAGACCGGCGGGCGTCCGTCTCCGCCTATCACGCCCGCCGCGCCGGGTACAAAGGAGTGATCGCCGCCACCAGCGGCAACTACGGCGCCGCCGTGGCCTCCCAGGCCGCCATCTACGGGTTGAAGTCCATCATCGTGCAGGAGGTTTTCGATAGCCGGCACCGCGGGCAGCCCGAGATCCTGGAAAAGGGGCGCAAGTGCGAGGCGCTGGGCGCGGAGGTCGTGCAGACGACCGTGGGGCCCGAGCTGTTCTACATGCTGCTCACGCTCCTGGAGGAGACGGCCTTCTTCAACGCGTCGCTGTACACGCCGTTCTCGGTCACCGGGATCGAGACGCTGGGCGTGGAGATCGCCGAGCAGGTGAGGGAGGTCGCCGGCCGCAACCCGGACGTGGTCACCGTCACCCACGCCGGGGGCGGCAACGTCACCGGCGTCGCCCGCGGCCTGCGTCGCGCGGGGTGCACCACGGCGCAGGTG
>JACQTN010000363.1 GCA_016210785.1 Armatimonadota bacterium | reverse complement strand
AGGTAGCTTCCCAGGAACAGCGCCGCCCCCACCCGCAGAACTCTCATCTCTGGGTCCTCCCCTCGCTGCACAGTAGGCGACCCGCCACGGTTGGCTGGAGTGACTTTGCGCATGACCTTTCCGAGACGGGTTCCTGGTGAGAAGAGATACTACGCACGAGGGCGTCCACCCTTCACAGAGGCGCTCAGGCGAAGCAGGTCCTGGTCCGCATCCGGCATGCCCGGGTGGACGGAGAGGGAGACTCCCGCTACGCGGGGAAGGACCATAGGCCGCTGATTGATGGAGAGGGACCGTGGGTGAGGGGGGCACATGATGCAGACCGCGATCCGCGCCGGGCGCCTCATCGACGGCACCGGCGCGACGCACGCACCGGCCACGATCCTCATCGAAGACGGGCGCATCGTCGCGGCGGGGAACGGGGTTCCCTTCCCCGCTGGCGCGTCCATCCTGGACGCCTCCGACTGGACGGTTCTCCCCGGCCTGATCGACGCCCACGTGCACGTGATGGGCGATGGCGAGCCCCGCGGTCTCGGATGGAACCTGCGGCCGCTCACGGAGCTCCTCGGCACCACGACCCTGCGGGCCTACGCCAGCGCCCGCAGGCACCTCATCATGGGCGTGACGGCCATCCGGGATCTGGCCTGCCGGGGTTTCGTGGACGTGGCCCTGCGCGACGCCATCGAGGCGGGCCTGGTAGAGGGTCCGCGCATGCGCGTCTGCGGCAACGGCCTCACCTCCACCGGCGGCCACATGGACCGGACCAAAGGGCTTGCGCCCGGCGTCGAGGTCGAGGGGTGGAGCAACATCGCAGACACGCCCGACGAGGCCCGGCGGGCGGTGCGTGAGCTGATCAAGCGCAACGTGGACTTCATCAAGATCAACGCCACCCTCAGCGAGTGGGTGCGCGACCGGGGCGGCCTCTACGCGCAGGAGATGACCTTCGACACCATGCGCGCCGTCTGCGACATCGCCCACGAGGCGGGGCGCACCGTGGCCGCCCACTGCCACGGCGGCAACGGCGTGCGCGACGCGATCCTGGCGGGCGTGGACACGCTGGAGCACGGGCGCTTCATCTCCGACGAACTCTTTGCCCTGGCCGCGGAGCGCGGCGTGATCCTGGTGCCCACCCTCAGCCCGGAGGCGCGGGCCATGGCCGCGGGCCGGGAGGCGCTGGGGACGCTGGAGGCCCTGTGGCGGTGGCAGCACCGGGCGCATGCGGCCATGTACGATGCGGTGGCCCGGGCGAAGCGAAGTGGCGTGCGGGTCGCCGCCGGCAGCGACGCCGCCATGCCGATGGTGCGCCACGGAGGGATCGCGTTTGAGATGGAGCACCTGGCGCGTGCGGGCCTGACGCCCATGGAGGTCATCCAGTCGGCGACGAAGACCGCCGCCGAGGCCCTGCGCATGGCCGGCGAGATCGGCACGGTGGAGCCAGGCAAGCTCGCCGACCTGGTCGTCGTGGATGGCAACCCCCTGGACGATCTCCGGCTGCTCCAGGATCCCGCGCGCATCGTGCTGGTCATCAAGGGCGGGAAGATCGTCGTGGATCGCCGGGGTGCCTTCGGCGCGCCGGCGCGCGCCGAAGGCGCCGGCCTTGAAACGCCAGTGTCGAGAACCACCTGAGTGATGTTATCTCTGGAGGATTCCCCGTGCGCTTCGATCTCCTCATCGCCAATGGAACCGTCGTCACCCCTCGCGGGCGGATGCCCGCGGACATCGCCATCGTCCGCGAGCGGATCGCCGCCGTCGCCACCCCGGGCCAGATCCCCGCGGACCAGGCCGCGCGGCGCATCGACGCCGGCGGCCTGGTGATCCTGCCCGGCCTCATCGACGCCCACACTCATCTGGTCGATCCCGGCTGGCCGGACTGGGAGGACTTCCCGCACGGCACGCGGGCCGCCGCGGCCGGGGGCGTGACCACCGTCTTCGAGATGCCCAACTCCAAACCGACGGTGGACTCGGGTGAGAATCTCCTGGGGCGGCTGCGGGCCGTGGAGCACCGGGCGGTGGTGGACTTCGGCCTCTTCGGCGCCCTCGGCACCACCAACGGTGGCGCCGCGCCGGGGCTGTACGAGGCGGGCGCCATCGCCTTCAAGACCTTTCGCGTCAACCCGCTGCCCGGCTCGGAGAAGGCGCGCATCGAAGGCGGGCTGCGGGCCCCCGACCCGGCCGTGGTGCTGGAACGCTTCCGGGAATCCTCCGCCTTCCCCATCCCGCACGCCGTCCACTGCGAGCACAACGGGCTCGTGGACCACTTCACGGCGCGGGCGCGGGCGCAGGGGCTGGTGCGAGCCGAGCACTGGAATGTGGGCCGGCCCGAGTTGTGCGAGATCGTTTCCACGGCCGAGACCCTGGCGCTGGCCCGGGAGACGAAGGCCCGGCTGCACATCGTGCACATGACGGCACCCGAGGCCATCGTCATGGCCAACCGGGCCCGCGAGGCCGGGCAGCACGTCACCATCGAGATCTGCGTCCAGTACCTCTTCTATACAGAGGAAGACATGGCGCGCTTCGACCACTACGGCAAGATCGCGCCGCCATTCCGGTCGAAGGAGAGCCGCGAGCGGCTGTGGGAACTCCTGGGCGCGGGCGCCGTCGATATCATCACCACCGACCACTCCCCGCAGGCCGCGGCGGACAAGGCGAAGTCCTGGGCCGACATCTTCGCGGCGCCGGCCGGCCACCCGGGCCTGGAGACCCTGCTGCCCGCGCTCCTGACGCTGGTCAGCGCGGGCCGCCTCTCCCTGGAGCAGGTGGTCGCGCTGACGGGCGAGAACCCCGCTCGGATCTTCGGCCTGTACCCGCGCAAAGGGGCCATCCTGCCGGGCGCGGACGCGGATCTCGTCCTGGTGGACATGAACCGGACGCAGGTCCTCCGCCGCGCCGACTTCTTCACCAAGGGCCGCGACGTGGACGTCTGGTGGGACGGGATGGTAGTGCAGGGCCTGCCCGTGACGACGCTCGTGCGGGGCGCCGTCGTCTACGATCACGGCGAGATCGTCCGGCAGCCGGGCCACGGCCGGTTCGTGCGCCCGGGTTAACGGAGCCTGCCACAACGCCGGGCCCCGGACATTGAGCGGCGGAGAGGAGCGTCCCGACGGGCGCGGTGCCCGGTTGCGGGGCAGGTGCGGTTTGCCGGCCCGTCGAAGGATGCGGTACCGCAGTCTAGTCCGGCGGCACGCCGGATATCCCGAAGGCCGCCGATGGATACCATAGGAGGAGCGAGCATGCCAGGAAGAGCTTGGCGGGTGCTGCTGATTGCGCTGGCGATGACCGTCGCGGTTCCCTACTGGGGCGCCGCCGGACCGTCCGGTCCGCGCGCCGGCGGACAGATCACCTATGCTCAGAACATCGAGCCCAACATGCTGGACGTCCACGTGGGAAACTCACGGTACGACCGGCAGGTCTCGGTGATGCTCTACGATCAGCTCCTGTTCCTCTCGCGCGACAGCAAGATCATGCCCTGGCTGGCCGAGTCCT
>JACQTN010000362.1 GCA_016210785.1 Armatimonadota bacterium | reverse complement strand
GATGTCGGTGTCGTTCGGCCCCAGAACGGTGCTGCGCGGCGTGGATCTCGCCATCCCCGCCGGCCAGACCGTGGCGATGCTGGGCCGCAACGGCGCCGGCAAGACGACGCTGCTGCGGGCCGTGCTGGGGCTGATCCCCTACGCCGGGACGGTGTCGGTGGGCGGGCGCGACGTGCGGACCGACGGCGTGCGCGTGCGGGCCACGATCGGGTACGTGCCGCAGGTGCCGGCCTTTCCCTCCGGCTTGTGCGCCGCGGAGGTCATTGCCTTCTTCCAGCGGCTGCGCGGCCTGCGCGCCGACCCGCTGCCCCTGCTGGCGTGCGTGGGATTGCACGAAGACGCCGACCGCCTGCCGCGCCACTTCTCCGGCGGCATGCTGCGCCGGCTCAGCCTGGCCGCGGCGCTGATCGGCGATCCTCCGGTGCTGCTGATGGACGAGCCCACTGCCAACCTGGACGCGGACGGAGAGGCGGACGTGCTGGCCTGGCTGGCGCAGTTCCGCCGCGAAGGCCGCACGGTGCTGCTGACCTCCCACGCGCTGAACGGGCTGGCCGCGGTGATTGATCGTGTGGTGCTGCTGCGCGAGGGACGCGTGGCGCTGGACGCCGCGGCCGGCGTGCTGCTGGAGGGACGCCACATCCGCCTGGACATCACCAGCGACCCGCCGCGCGATTTTCCCCTTGACGGCAACCTGCCGCCGGGCGCGGTGGTCGAGTCCGCGGACGCGGCCCGCGTGTGCCTGCGGGTGCCGGAAGCGGAGGTACCCGCGTTCTTTGGTAGCCTGAACGGCACCATGGGCGGCCGGCGCGTGACGATCCACGAACCCTCCCTGGAGGAGACGCTGGCGCGGGCGCTCGACGCGCGGGGAGAGGCGACGACCGGAGAGGCCACGACCGGCGACGCCGCCACGAGCACTGCTTCGACCGACGCCGGCGCGGCGGAGGAGCAGCCATGCTGATGCCGGTGCGCGTGATCGCGCGGCAGGAGATGGAGGTCGCGCTGCGCGACCGCTGGCTCCTGGCCATCGGGATGGCCTTCACGGCGCTGATCCTGGGCAGCGCGGCGCTGGCGCTGGCCGGCGCGGAGATCGCGGGGCTGGCGGCGTTCGACCGCTCCGCCGCGGCGCTGGTCAATCTGACCGTGCTCTTCATCCCGCTGCTGGGGCTCGGTGTGGGTGCGGGCAGCATCGCCGGGGAGCGGGAGTCGGGCGCCCTGGGCGTGCTGCTGGCGCAGCCCGTCAGCCGCGGTCAGGTCTTCGCGGGCAAGTACGCGGGCGTGGCGTCGGCGGTCTGCGCCGCCATCCTGCTGGGCTACGGTCTGGCGGGTATCGCGCTCTCCATGCGCGCGGGCACGGCGCACCTGGCCGCCTATCTGACGCTGGCGGCGCTCTCCGCGCTGCTGGGGCTGGCCATGGCTGGCGTGGGCCTGGCGGTCTCCGCGGTGGCCAGCAACCGCATGCGCGCGCTGGGTGCCGCGCTGGTGCTGTGGCTGGCGCTGGTGCTGCTGAGCGATCTCGGCATCCTGGCCACCGCGGTGGTGGCGCGGGTAGGCGTGGGCACCATCTTCTGGCTGGCGATGCTCAACCCCGTGGACGTCTACCGCGTGGCCGCAATCCTGGCCACGGGCGGCTCGCCCGACCTGACGGGACCGGTGGGCCTGTATGCCGCGGCGCGCTTCGGGGCGGAGGGCCTGCAGTGGGTGCTGACCGGGCTGCTGGCGGCGTGGGCGCTGGCCGCCGCGGCGGCGGGCCTGCTGGCGTTCACGGCGCAACGAGGCATGGAATGAACCGCGCGGGGATGCGCAGGATGACAAGGGCCGTGCCGGCGGCGGTCGCGGGCCTGATCGCGCTGGCGGCGCTGGCCGCCGCGGGATGCGGCGGGTCCACCGTGGCCATGGAGGCGCGGCAGGGTGGATTGGTGGCGCGGCTGGAACTGGAGCCCGCGCCGCCTCCCGCAATGCAGCCGGTGAAGATGGCCGTGAGCCTTGTGCGGTCCGACGGATCGCCCGTGGAGCGGGCCCGCGTGGCCCTGCGCCTGCGGATGCCGGACATGGATCATGGCGCAGCCGCCGTGACCCTGGAGCCGCGGGGGCGGGGGCGCTACGAAGGCACGGGGACGTTCGAGATGGCGGGCGCGTGGGAGATCACGTTGTCGGCCAGCGCGGAGAGCGACCTGGTGGAGCGCTTCCGCGTCGTGGTGAAGCCGTAGATCGTGACGCCGTAGAACGGGAGGAAGGCGGGACCGTGGAGATCAGCAGCCAGGCGCACATGGCGCTGCGCGTCGTGCTCGACCTGGCGATCCACGACCAGGCGCGCATCAAGGAGATCAGCCGGCGCCAGGGCATCCCCCTCGCCTACGCGGCCAAGATCGTGCAGGCCCTGGCCCGCGGCGGCATTGTCACCACGTCCCGCGGCGTGCACGGTGGCGTGCGCCTGGCCAGGCCCGCGGCGCGCACCACGCTGCGCCAGGTGATCGAAGCGGTGGAGGGACCGGTGGCGTTCAACCGGTGCGTGCGGTGGGAGCAGTGCGCGTGCGAACAGCCGTGCCCGGTTCGCCTGGTGCTGTCGCTGCTGCAGAACACGGTGATCAACTTCCTGGACTCCATCACGCTGGACACGATGGCGCCCGCTCGCCCGGCCTCGCCGGAGCGGCCTGTGCGAGGTGGGTCGGCCCCCGGCCTGCCGTCCGTCGTCGACGCGCCGGCGGCGCCGAGCCCCGGCACTGTTTGAGACGCCGCCACCCGCGGCAGCCCTGCTCCTTCCCGGCGAATCCCCTCAGGCACGCCGCATCGCACGCCGACGGGCCGGTTCCTCCCCGCCTCTGCGTGCCGTGACCACCCACGCGGACTATCCGCGCCGGCCCGGCTCCCAGGGTCGTTCCAACTATTTGTCCGCAATATCGCCACGAAGGGTCGGCAGTGGCTGCGCGCCATACTCGCCGCTGCGACTCGGTTCAATGAGTTGGAACGACCCTACATGCGGGTACCCTGCCCGGCGGATGGGGCATCCAGCGCACGGATACGGGAAATCGGTCGGGCGCCGGATTGCCGCTTCGACGCCCGGCGGGTACCCTATCCGCAAAGAACCACGGGCGGGCAGGCACGCATATGGCATCAGATCCAAAGGTGAAGGTCGTGGTCGCCGACGGCGTTTCCGACAGCCGCGCGGTGATCCGGGATCTGCTCCGGGGGCTCCCGTTCCTGGAGGTGATCGGGGAGGCCGATACGACCGACGCGGCGGTTTCCCTGGTCCGGCACGCCTCGCCCGACCTGCTGCTGATCGACGGCGCCATGGACGCCATGAGGGGGCTGGAGGCCGCGGCCTGCGCCAAGCGCCTGCGGCCGTCCCTCAAGGTGCTGGTGTACACGGCTCAGCCGGAGGAAGAGTACGGCAGGGCGGCCCTGGCCAAAGGGGCCGACCGGTGGCTGGCCAAGCTGCGCCTGTCCCGGGAGTTGCCGGCAGCCATCCAGGCCCTGATCCAGCTGCACCCCTGATTCGGCTACACGCCAGGGCGCGCGCCACGGGGGAGGAAAACCGTTCCCGCCGGCGAAGGTGAGCGCCTGGTGGTTGCCGACTGGTTACCTGTTGCGCGGGCGCACGGGACAGAGCGCGCCTCTCCACAGGCCGCGCTCAGCAGCCCACTCCATCCAGGGCCCGTCGCCCACGACCGCCCGCATCGCCGCCGACTCCAGCCGGCGGCCCGGTGGGTCGTCATGGGCGGCGAACAGAACCAGCAGGTTGCACGGGAACTCCGGGCACGCCCCGCAGTGCTCAACCTGGCGCTCCTTGGCGCACCGGTAGACGGGGCAGAGGTTGCGGAGCTCCACCTTTTCCTGGAGCTCGCAGGCCGGGATCTGCTGCTCGTACCACAGGTCTCCCTCCGCGAACAGCCCGCAGATGCCCGCCAGACGCCGCCTCCCGAGCGCCTGCTCGGCCTCGACGACCCGTTTCTCCGTAGCCATGACCCCGCCTCCCCCTCCGGGAGTGTGTGGACTGCCCGTCGACCCGAGCATACGCCTGGATTCGCCGCTGTGCATCGGATGCCCAGAGTATTCGCCATACAGGGTTGGGCCGATAGGCATGGGATGTGAGTTGATGTGAGTTAGGGGTAGAAAGCCGCGAGACCTGACATCCAAAGGAGGGATGGCCCGTGTCGTTGTCAGGGAGGGAGTTCTGGACGGTCGTCCACGGCATGATCCTGGGGACCGTCTTCCTGGTGGCATTCGCCGGAGGGCTGGCCGGGCTCTGGAGCCTCCGGCCAGAGTGGGTGACCGCCGCCGGGGTCACAGAGCGCCTGCGCCGGCTGCGCGCGGGCACGTGGATCATGGCCCTCACGGCCTGGCTGACGGTCTTCACCGGGACGTACCTCGTGTATCCCTGGTACCGGGCGCCCATCAAGGAGAGCGCGCGCTCGATCCTGCTCAGTAGCCCGTCCACCAGGCTGTGGCACACCTTCGGCATGGAGTGGAAGGAGCACGTGGGATGGGCGGCGCCCATCCTGGCCACCGCGGTCGCTTACGTCGTCGTCTATTACGGCGAGCAGCTCGAGGACAGCCCTCAGATCCGCAACGCCCTCATGATCCTGTTCACCATCGCATTTGTGGCCGCCGGCATCGCCGGGCTGTTCGGCGCATTCCTGAACAAGGTCGCCCCTATTCGCTAAGGAGCTCTGTCGGAAATGTACCAGGAGCGAAACATCTTGAAGCCAGGTCACCGGGGCTGAGCGCGATGGGGGAAGGCGCGGGACGGCCGCGCGCCGTGCAAAGACAGGTGTGAGAGAGAATTCCGAGGAGGGATCACACGATGTCGACGAAGCCACAGGCACAATCCATCCCCAACGGGGCCGCCGCGGCCGCGATCCTAGCCGCCGCCATCGGCGTCTTCGTGATGGGGGCCCTCACCACGCTGAATGAGATCACCGGCGCCCTGCGTCCCATCCTGGTGTGGTACCGTCCCGCGGGGCCGCTCACCGGCAAGACCGGGTGGGCCGTGCTCATCTGGCTGGTCGCGTGGGTGATCCTCCACAACGCGTGGAAGGGCCGGGAGCAGAACTTCGGCAAGTTGTTCACCGTTTCTCTGATTCTGATCGTCCTGGGCTGGCTGTTCATGTTCCCGCTCTTCTTCGAGATGTTCTCCCACTGACGGACGGTACCAGGGGCCGCGCCGCTCTTCGCGAAAGCCCGGCAGCGGCCGGCGCCCCGCCGGCCGCTGCCGGCGTCTCCACGCGCATCACCTCTTCCGTGGTGACCCGCAGGGAAGGGCCGGGGATGCCGGTTTTCGACGCCTTCGCGCTCCGGACTGCCGCCGGGTTCGTCACGCGCTAATTCGCCGAGATTTCCCCAGATTTTCGACCCGTTCCCCCTCCTTCGCGTCGACGCTGCCCACTTTCCGGGGCTTCCGCTGTAGGGTTTTTTCCTCACCCGCCATCCTCATAGTGCACTCGCCAATCAGACCAGGGTGTGACGGCCGTTCAGGCTGGCGCCTGATAGCGACGGACCCCCCTTCCTGCGTACGATACGCCCGAAGTTATCCACCTCGAAGGTGGTGACGCCAATGGTCAGAGTCAGGAGGGGAATCGAGTTCGCCGTCCTGCTGCTGGTGCTGGCGGCGCTCGGCATGCCCGCACAGCCGCGGCTGGCCGGCGCGCCTGCCGGGCCGCCGACCCTGGTGGCGATTCCGGTGGACCAGGCTCCGATGCTGGACGGCAAGATCACCGAGGAGTTCTGGAGCAGGGCCCCGGTGCTGATCTTCAAGACTGAAGGCGCGGGCAAGTGGGGCGCGCAGAACAGCTCCGAGACCACGATCCGGGTGCGCGGCGTCTACACCAAAGACAGCATCTACCTGCTGATGCAGTGGAACGACCCCACGTTCTCCGTCGACCGGCAGCGCTGGGCGTTTGAGGACGGACGGTGGCAACTGGAGGATCAGACCCCGCTGGAGCGCGGCGGCTCCAGCACCTTCTATGAGGACAAGATGGCGATGATGTGGGTGATGAGCTCGCCCAGCGTGGTCGACAAGGGTACCTTCTACCCCACCTACGTGGACGAGGACGATTCCATCAAGTACGGGTATCGCCGGCCCGTGAAGGCCATGCCCAGAGGCGAGCGCCTCGACATGTGGCACTGGAAGCTGGTGCGGTCCGGCTTCACTAACCCTCCGCAGATCGACGACCAGTATGTGGACGAGACCCTGGACGCCCGGACGGCGGCCAACGCCGGACGCAAGACCGATCCCGACGATCCGAAGAAGCCGGGCGGGTACTATGACAACATCAAGTCGTTCACCGCGCCGGACGGCCGCACCGTGCGCGGGCCGCGCTTCTACATCCCGGGCAAGAATAACGTCTACATCATCACCCAGGAGATGATCGACCGCGGCGAGGCCAAGGAGATCGCCTCCTACGGGCAGCTCCTGGAGTTCGCGGCCGGCACCAGGCTTCCGGGCGTGATCGGCCGGCGCTTCACGGGCAGCCGCGCGGACATCACGGCGGGGTGGACCTGGAAGGACCGGGTGTACACCCTGGAGATCGGCCGCAAGCTGGACACCGGAGATCCGCAGCGCGACGTGATCTTCTCCGACCTGTCCAGGCCCTACTACTTCGGGGTGGGGATCTTCGACAACAACCAGATCGGGCACGCCGTGTCCGACGTCATGCGCATGATCTTCCGGAAGCGCTAAGAAGCTGAGTCGGTGGTGCTCGATCAGGGAACTCCTTGCACGACGAAGCAGACGCTAAGAAGCAGCCTGGCAGAATGGTCCGGGAGCGGGGAATGCCCGCCCCGCTCCCTGGCAACCGCCCGGAGGTGCGCAGTGATTCCGGCTATCCGGCAGGCCCAGACTCCCGCGGGACGGGCGCTGGAGATGATCCGCAGCGTGCTGCTGCTCCTCTCCCTGGCAGGGTGGCTCGTCTACCCCGTGGAGCTGGTCCTGCTCAAGCACTGGTTGAAGACCTGGCACTCCAAGGTGCCGTTTGTGCTGAGCCCGCCCGCGGCGATCCTGACCGCCTGGGTGCTCTTCCTCGACCGCGGGACGCCCTGGGCGCGCCGGGCGTTCATCGTCGTCATGTGGGCGGCAATCCTGATGGGTCTCGCGGGCGCCTACTTTCATCTGGGGTGGAACTTCGAGGGGAAGGTAAACTGGGGGTTCGCCACCACCATGAAGGCCGCGGCGGGCGAGCGGCCGGTGCTGGCGCCCCTGGCGTTCGTGCACCTGGGCGTGACCGGGCTGCTGGCGATCTACCGGGCGCGCTGAGAAGGCGGGCAGGAGTTGTTGCCGATCCCGTCTACCGCTCTCCCTCTCCCCTGGCGGGAGAGGGGTGAGAGGTCACCTGGGGTGATGCGGCGATGATTGAAGCGATTCTGACGGCCCAGACCGAGGACGAGCGGACCCTGGAGGTGATCCGGGCGATCTTCCTGGCGCTCGTCCTGTTCGGCTTCGCCTTCTACGGCGCCGAGCACTGGATCGTGGGGCACTACCTGAAGTCGTGGCAGTCCAAGGTTCCGTTCTACGTGTCGCTGGTGGGCTTCGTGCTCACCCTCGGACTGTTCTTTACGCGAGCGCCTGTGGTGCGGTATCCTTTCCTGGTCTGGATGGCGGTTGCCGTGCTGGCCGGCACGCTGGGTGCTTACTACCACCTGGCGTGGAACGCGCAGTCGGCCGAGGTCGGCGTCTGGACCGTGAAGGGATTCGCGGAGGCGTTCAAGGGCACGCGGCCGGTGCTGGCCGCCCTGGCGCACACCCACATCGGGGCGACCGGGCTGGTCGTGGCTTTCGGAATCCGCAAGTGACGCTGCACAACCCACAGGGGGGTCATCGAGATGAGAATCGTGATCTGGGCACTGCTGGCGGTTCTGGCGCTGGCCGCGGGATCGCTCCCGGTTCCGGCGCAGAGCCGCCCCGCCATCGACGGCAAGATCGGGGCCAATGAGTACAGCCGGTCGTACAAGCTCGACGGGTGCGGAACTGTGCTCGTCTGGACCATCGTCGGCGACACCATCTACTTCGGCATACAGGCCGAGAGCGACGGGTGGTTCGGCATCGGGTTCCTGGCGGAGAAGACCAAGGAGAAGCAGGGCGCCGACCAGTACATCTTCACCGCGGAGGACGGCAAGCCCTCGGGTCTGGACCTGTGGCAGAAGACGCCCAGCAAGCGGCCGGCGCCGGACGAGGAGGAGGGAGGCAAGAACTCCATCCTGCAGTCCGCCCGCGTCCGCGATGGCAACAAGGTGGTGGTGGAGTGGGCGCGCAAGCTCAACACGGGCGAGAAGACCGACGTGGAGATCACCCCGGGGAAGAAGCTCCATCTGCTCTTCGCCGCCGGGCCGTCGGAGGACTGGAAGAAGGAGCACAAGAAGAGCCGGCGCTGGGATCACGAAGGGTTCGCATTCTGACGGCGCGGCGCTCAGTCGATGAAATTCCGCAGGTGCCGGGACCGGCGCTGGCGCAGCTTGCGCATGGCGCCGGCCTCTACCTGGCGGATGCGCTCCCGCGTCACGCCCAGGATTCGTCCGATCTCCTCCAGCGTGCGCGGCGCATCGGATCCCAGGCCGAAGCGCATCTCGATGACGGCCCGCTCCCGGGGAGTGAGACTGTTCAGCGCCTTCTGGAGCTGCTCTCTGAAGGCCGAGAAGGTCGCCACCTGATCGGGCGCCGGTGCTTCCGGGTCCTCGATGAAGTCGGCGAGCGAGGTGTCCCGATCCCCACCGGTGGCGGTCTCCAGCGAGACAGGATCGCGGGCGCGGCGGATGACGCTTGCGACCTCCTGGTATCGGTCGGGCGGTAGGCCCATGGCCGCGCACACCTCCTCCGGCGTCACCTCCCGGCCCAGCTCCTGCTGAAGCTGCGCCGAGACCCGCGCGTACCGGTGCATGGTCTCGACCATGTGCACGGGGATGCGGATCAGGCGGGACTGGTCTGCCAGCGCCCGGCTGATGGCCTGCCGGATCCACCAGGTGGCGTAGGTGCTG
>JACQTN010000354.1 GCA_016210785.1 Armatimonadota bacterium | reverse complement strand
GGTGGTGGCCACGGTGATCTGATCGCGAGCTTCCTTACACCTCATACCGTCCCTTCACCACGTGGGGTGCCAGCGCCCGCCGGAGCTTGGCCAGGGCGGCGAACATGGTCGCCTTGACCGTGCCCTCGGCACACTCCAGGATCCGGGCGATGTCGGCGTAGGGCAGGTCGTGATAGAGCCGAAGAACCACCGCCGCCCGCTGCCGTGGAGGCAGGTCCTGGATCGCGCGGGCGACCTGGCGTCCCAGCTCCCGCTGCGCGACCGCCTCCGCCGGGTCCTGGTCGTCCACGGGCTCGCGGGGCACCTCGTCGAGAGCGATTTGGGGCGCCCGGCTCCAGCGGTCCCGGTGGTCGATGCACAGGTTCACGGTGATGCGGTAGAGCCAGGTCCTGAAGGCACAGCGCCCGTCGAAGGCCGGCAGCGCCTTGTACACCCGGATGAGGACCTCCTGCGCGATGTCGGCGGCATCCTCGTGGTTGCCCAGAAACCGCCGGGCGATGCGGTAAACGGCGTCGCGGTGCTTGACCACCAGCGCCGTGTACGCGCTCTCCTCCCCGCGCCGGAAGGCCTCGATCAATGAGCGGTCTTCAGCGTCCATCGGCCTCCCCGCGTCGGCCATATCCTCCCCCTACCAGTTGCTACCTCTATAGACGGCCGCGGCCGGACACCGGGTTTAGTGGTTGAACCCCACTGCCCACGGCGCCGGCCGCCGCCCCCCTCAGTTCCCGGTGGCTCAGGCCAGACCGGGGATGCCCATCTTGGTCGCCACCGCCTCCACCGCCGCCCAGTCCAGGTTGCGGAAGAAGGCGTCGATATAGCCGCCCTTGTTGGTGCCGAAGTCCATGAAGTAGGCGTGCTCGAAGACGTCCAGGGCCACCAGCGGCGTGCAGTTCCACACCGGGTACGTGTTCTGCTCGTCGCCGATGAAGTTGAACAGCGTCTGACCCTCCCAGTCAAAGGCTGTCCAGGCCCAACCGCGGGCGGCGATGCCGGTGGCCTTCAGGTCCGCCTGCCACTTCTCGGAGGAGCCGAAGTCGCGCTCGATCATGGCCAGCAGCTTGCCCGAGGGCTTGCCGCCCTTGCCGCCCAGGTGGCCGAAGTAGACCTCGTGGTTCTTCACGCCGCCGAGCGCCCGGGTCAGCTCCACCTTTAGCACGCGAATGTCGGAGTAGGTGGGGTTGGCCTTGGCGGGATCGGGGGTCATCTCGGCCAGCTTGCCGAGAATCTCGTTGGCCTTGCCGACGTAGCCATTGTACAGCGTGACGTGCGCCTCCACCGCCTTCTTGCTGATGCCGTCGAGTTCGACCTCAAAAGCGCGAAACTTCTTCGCCTCAAACTTAGGATAAGGCACGGGATTTCCCTCCCCTCAGAGTGGAGTTGCCGGTACAGCAGATGCCGTATCCCCCGCGGTCCGGGACACGACCAGCACGTCTATTGTAGGGAATTTCCTCCGGAGATGCCACCACCTGCCCGGGCGCGATGCTCATCGGCCGGGAGCCCGACGCCGCCCGCGTCCCTGACGGGCTCCCCCACCCTGGCGCCCGCCTGCGCCTGCCCCGCGCCCCTCCAGCACGCAGACGGCCTCCGGGCGCTTGACGCGCAGCGCCAAGGCCTCCACGACCCGGAAGATCAGATTCATCTGGTCGGGATCGAGGAAGGCCGTGACCAGGTCCTGGGCGATGACGAGATCCAGCGCGTGCGGCACCGACGCCAGCAGCACCGCGCGCGAGTCCCGGAGCGCCACGGACGGGAACACGCCGTCGGCGGCCAGTTCGCGCAAGGCTTCGATCTCCAGCTCGTGGCCCACCACGGGCCGCGTGGCGGCGGCGAACAGCCCCGGGCTCAGCACCAGGGCGTACGGCCCCGGGAAGCCGGCGCTCTGCAGCATGCCGACGGCGTTCGCCACGTCGCGGTGGGCCGTGCCGTAGACGTTCCAGTCGCGCAGCGGCGCGGTCTGCCGCCCCGACGCCGTGCACAGACCCACCTGCTGCCAGGCGGCCGAGCCGTTGAAGATCAGGTCGTCCTCCAGCATCGCCACCGCCGCGGCCGCCTCCGCCGCGGCGCTGGTGTCCAGCGGGATCTGGCTCTGCCGGCTGGTCTCCACGTCGCGCCAGTGCAGGCGGAAGTCCCGGTACAGCAGCGGGACGTTGACCAGATGGCGATCGCCGACGTGCAGCGCCTCCCCTCCCCCTTCGCCCCAGCGGTCCACGGACGCCGCGGAGCGACCGGCCAGCGTGTCGCGGAAGACGATCTGCTGGCCCGCACCCACCGGCCCGAAGACGGGCAGCACGCGGCGCCCCACCAGCAGGCGCCTGGCGGTCTCCGTCACGGCCCGGTCGATCTGCCCCCACTGCTCGTCGCTCAGCGGGGCGTGCTCGCGCATGAGAAACTCCATCAACGTCACTCCTTTCCGGTTCCCTCTTGCCGCGCCACCCGGGCGATCAATTCCACGAACTCCTCCTCGTGGAACACCTCCTGGCCGCTGATGCGCAGTAGCGGCGCGCGCGCCTCCGGCTCGCTGACCTCCCCCAGATGCCGGCGGTACTGCGCCAGCGCCGCCTGCTCGTCTCCCAGGTCGCCCTTCAGCAGGGCCAGCAGCGAGCCCTCCATGGGCACCGGCGACTCCGGCCGCGGCAGGATGCGGCCGCCCAGCGCCACGATAGCCTCCGAGAACCAGCCCAGGTGCTTCATGGACTCGATGGCCTGCAGTTCCAGCGTGCGGCTGATCTCACTGTGACTGTGCCTGAGCTTGAACGACTGGTACAGGTACTTGAGCAGCACGCGGTACTCGGCCTGAACGTCCTCCGCGAGCAGCTGGATGGTGCGGGTGGACGTGCGGGGGATGACCAGCGTCAGGCGCGGCCGGCGTTCCAGCGCTTCGGTCATCTCCTCCACCTCGTGCCGGTGCGCTTCCTCATCCTGCAGCAGCCGCTCGAACAGGCGGCGGGCGGCGTGGTCCTCCGCCGACGCGGTGCCGCGGCGGCAGCGGACGATCATCCGCTCCTCCGCCGCCAGGTCCAGGCGCAGGAGGGTCGCGGGTGAGGGCGCGTCCACCTGGATGTCACCGCGGGCCCACACCGCCGGCTCTCCCCCCAGATCGGCGACGGCCTCGCCCAGGGCCTTGAGGTGCCACATCTCCTCCCGGGCGATCTCCTCCAGTTCGTCGGCGAAGGTCCCGCCCAGGGCGTAGGTGTGCTGCAGGTACTGGAGGATAGCCGTGTGCTCGGCCCGCAGCGCCTCGTTCAGGGCGTGAATGGTCTGTGGGTGGGTGCGCTCAGGCATGGGAGTCGGGTCACGCAGATATCGAACGGATCATAGAACACGAAACACTGTCATTGTACCTCATCGTCTATCGAAGTGGCGAGTCCCAGGCGCGACGCCTGGCAATGTTTCGAGGTCCAGGCAGGAGGTTTCCGCGGCGTGGCAGAAGACAGGTGGGGCGGGAGGCACGACCATGATAGGCCAGGAGAAGACCTGCCCGAACTGCGAAGCGGTGATGGTGCTCCGGGTCGAGGTCGACGAACCGGACGGTCCCTGTTACGAGTGCCCGATCTGCAATTACCGCACCTGCGCGGAAGTGCGCGTGCCGGACAGGGCGCGGCCGCGCGCCGGCCGGCAACGCTAGCCACGACCCTCCCCGCTCCAGGTTTTTCGCGGAGGCCGCTGAGCCGCGCGCATGCACTGTGCGCGGCGGATCATTCCATCCCGCTGAGCGCACCCACCGCGTGCACGACGCGGCCACCCACGAC
The DNA here is from genome assembly GCA_016210785.1 of Armatimonadota bacterium. Taxonomy (GTDB): domain Bacteria; phylum Sysuimicrobiota; class Sysuimicrobiia; order Sysuimicrobiales; family JACQTN01; genus JACQTN01. Next base: position 4,652 of record JACQTN010000354.1, on the reverse strand, counting down.
GGTGGCCTCCACGGGCATCGTGAGCCACGCCTCCGGCGGTGTCTCGTAGGGATCCCGCGCCAGCACCATGAAGTCGGCCAGCCGACCCACGGACAGCGTCCCGCGGATTCTCTCTTCTCCCACGGCGTAGGCGGCGCCGACGGTGTAGGCCCGCAGCGCCTCATTCAGCGTCAGGCACTCTTCCGGATACCACGACGGCACGGACGGCTCATCCTCGCGTTGGCGCGTGACCGCGGCGTAGAGGCCCTTGAAGGGATCGGGACTCTCCACGGGCGCGTCCGATCCGAAGGCGAGCCGCGTGCCGCGATCCAGGATCGTTCGCCAGGCGTAGGCGTACCGGCTGCGACGCCCCCAGTAGCGCTCCGCGGCGTCGCGGTCGCTGGTGGCATGGATGGGCTGCATGGACGCCACGACGCCCAGCGCCGCCAGCCGGTCCAGGTCCGCCGGGTGCAGGACCTGGACGTGCTCGATGCGGTGGCGCAGGCCGCGCCGCCGGCTCTCCCCGTACACCACCTCCAGGGCGTCGAGGGCTTCCCGGTTCGCCCGGTCGCCGATGGCGTGAATGGCCACCGCGAACCCCGCCTCCACGGCACGGCGCACCAGCCGCCTGAGGTCGTCCGGGGAGTGGATCGGGATGCCGGTGTTGCCGGGCTGCCCGTCGAACGGCTCCAGCATCCACGCGGTCTGCGAGCCGAGCGTGCCGTCGGCGAAGATCTTGATCTGCGCGATGCGCAGCCAGGGATCGCCCAGCCCGGTGCGCAGCCCCACGCCAATGGCCTCCTCCGTACTCTCCGCGCGCACCATGGCCGCCACGCGCACGGTGAGCTCACCCCGCGCGCACAGCGTCTGCATGGCGCGGAGAACATCGGGGCTCTCGATGTTGTGCACGCCCACCACGCCCCGGCGGTGCACCGCGGCGCACGCGGCCTTGATGGCCTCCGCGTACCCTTCCTCGTCGGGGGGCGGCACCACATCCCACACCAGGCGGCGGGCCTCTTCCTTGAGCAGGCCTGTCGGCTCGCCCCCCGCGTCCCGCTCGATCTGACCGCCCGGAGGGTCGGGCGTGTCGCGGGTGATACCCGCTTTCGCCAGAGCCGCGGAGTTCACCCACACCACGTGCCCGTCCTTGCGGGTGAGCACCGCGGGATGGTGGGGCACGGCGGGATCGAGATCCCCTTTGTTGGGAAAGCGGTCTTCTGGCCAGGGATTGTGATCCCACCCGCGGCCGATGATCCACTCCCCGGGCCGCGCATGGGGCACGGCCACCTTTACCCGCGCCACCGCCTCCCCCAGGGTGGCCGCGCCCACCAGGTCAACGCGGCGCAGGCTGAGCCCGTAGCTCGCAAAGTGGATGTGCGCGTCCACGATGCCGGGCAGCACGGCGCGGCCGCGGAGATCAATGGTCCGGAAGCGCGGGAAGGCGGCCCGCAGGTCCCCCCCGCCGCCCACGGCCAGGATGTGCTCGCCGCCCACGGCCATGGCCTCGGCGCGCGGCTGCTCCGGATCGAGCGTGCGGAACCTGCCGTTGAGGAAGATCGTGCCGTGAACCATCGCCGCCTCCTTGCCGGTGCTATGCAAGCCTTCGACGGGTGTGACTCTACGCCTCTTGGGGAACCCGCCTTGCGGAACCGATGTTGAGGAACCGAAGGGACGCCCCGGCGGCAGAACAGGCAGGACCGCATCCGTGTGCGCGACGAAATTGCCCTCAGGGAATTTGACAAGGAGGTGGAACTCGTGTCGCATGGGATAGAGGAGAGTGCCGAAGCACTCAGCAACCGCGTCGCAGACCTGGAGCGGCGGCTGGCGAAAGCCGAGATGCGCTCGCGCGTGACCTCCCTGGTGTGGTGGCTGAGCCTCATCGCCCTGGTGGTCGTCGGGGTAGGGACGCCGCGGGCGGCCCTCTCCCAGCAGAGCCTCATCTCGGCCTCGCGGGCCTTCACGGTGGTGGACTCCGGCGGGCAGACCCACATCACGCTGGGCTTCGGCGCGGAGGGCGCATCGGTGCTGCTGCTTGGCCGCGACTCCGGCGGGAGGCCGCACGCACAGGTCGTGGCCCGAACCGACGGCGCGGCGAACGTGAGCCTGGGAACCCCTCACGTGACGCTGCGGGCCAACGCGGACGGCAGCGGCGTGCTCCTCATCGGCGAGCCGGTCCGCATGACGCTGACCACCCGCGCCGATGGCTCGGTCGCCCTCCTGCTGGGCCGCGACGCCGCGGGGACGCCCCTCAGCGCGGTCCTCGTGCGACCCGACGGCACCTCATCGGTGGCGCTCGGGGAACCCGTTCGCGTGACGCTGCGGTCTGGCGCCGACGGCTCCGCGGACCTCCTCCTCGGCCGCACGTCCGAGGGCCGGCCGCGCCTGGTGGTCGCGACGGAGTCCGACGGCCAGCCGTTCATCAGGCTCAACGACACCGCGGGCCGCGCCCGCGCCGTGCTGGCGGTGGGCCCCGACGGCGCGCCGAGCCTCAGGCTCCTGGACGAGAACGGGCAGGCGATCTTCCGGGCGCCGTGAGGCGAGCGGCCGACGCCAGGCCTGAGCCCGGGTTCCGCCCTAGCGCCGCCGCTGAGGCGGCGTCGCGAACCACACCTTCTCCATCGGCTGGAAGTCGATGTCGGTGGGAATGGGCCGCAGCCCGCGCACGATGGGCTGGTGCACGATCACCGCCTTGTTATAGTTGAAGAACCACCACGGCGCGTCCTCCACGATCAGGCGCTCCGCCTCCCGCGCCAGGCGGTAACCGCGGGCCGTGTCCTGGGTCGCCAGGGCGTCGTCGAGGAGCCTGTCCACCTGGGGGTTCCGGTAGCGGGTGAAGTTGCCGGCCTCCCCGATCATCGCCGAGTGGAAGCGGCGGCGCAGGTAGGCCGCGGGATGGGTGTCGCCGCCCACCGACGCGCTGTACCACTGGTACTGGCCCCGCGCGGCCCGCTCGAACAGCACCCCGCCCTCGATCAGCACCGGCGTCACCCTGATCCCCACCGCCTGCAGGTAGCCCATGACCGCCTCCACCGCCGGGAAGCCGAAGGCCGGGTGGTCCGTGGTCAACACCTCGACGGTAAACCCCTTGCCGTACCCGGCGTCCTGCAGCAGCCGGCGCGCCTTCGCCGGGTCGTACGCGTACCCGCGCAGGCCCGGGTTGTGCCCGGCGATGGTGGGCGGGAGCACGCCGGTGGCGGAGAACGCCTTCCCCTGCAGCACCTTCTCCACCATGATGGCGCGGTCGATGGCGTGGTTGATCGCCTGCCGCACCCGCCGGTCGAGCCACTCCGCGCCGGAAGTGCCCAGGTTGAAACCGATGTGGCGCGTGTACAGCTCGGCGATCTCCACCAGATGGTTGCGGTATACGGCATGGCTCTTGTACTTGCGATACTGGGGGTCGCGCACCACCATGAAGTCCACATTGCCGGCGTCGAACTCCGCCTCCGTGGCGGCGGCCTCCTTCATGACGCGGTACACCAGCCGGTCCAGGTAGGGACGCCCGCCGTAGTACCGCGGGAAGGCCTTGAGCACCACCTCGCTGTCGCGCTTCCAGCGGTCGAACATGAACGGGCCCGAGCCCACCGGGTGCGCGCCGAACTCTCGGCCGTACAGATCCACCTCTTCGCGGGGCACCGGCGCCGCGGCCACGCTGGTCAGGTGGGGGAGGAAGAAGACGTTGAACCGGTCCAGCGTGATCTCCAGCGTATACCGGTCCACGACCTTGATGCCGGCGATCTCGCGGGCCTTGCGCTCCTGGAAGGCCCTGGCGCCCGTCACGTCGGCCAGCAGCCAGGCAAAGGGTGAGATGTTGCCGGGATGCATCAGGCGTTCCAGAGAGTACTTGAAGTCGTCCGCCGTCACCTCGCGCCCGCTGTGGAACATCGCCCCCTTGCGCAGGTAGAAGGTGTATCTCTTGCCGTCGGCGCTGGCGGTCCAGCGCTCCGCGTGGCCCGGGACGAGCACCGCGCGCTCGGCGTCAAACTTGATGAGGGGCTCGAAGATGTTCATCGTCACCATGACGGTGGCGATGCGGGTCTTCAGGATGGGGTCCAGGTTCTCGGGGTCACCGTAGATGCTGGCGCGCACCAGCGTGCCGCCGGGGCGGGGAGTTTGAGCCTGAACCGCGAGGGTGCAGAGGAGCACCGCCGTCAGCGCCGCGCACCCCACCCTCCCGGGAGTGAGGCGCGGCCGCGCGGCGGCGGGTGAACATCGTCCGGTCGTCATGCCAGTCTCTCCCGCGCCTTTACGCCTCCGACCTCCGCAGCGCTTCCAGCAGGGTGGCCATCTCGATGGCCGCCAGCGCCGCGTCGCGCCCCTTGTTGCCGTGCTTGCCGCCGGCGCGGTTGAGGGCCTGCTCCAGCGTGTCGGTGGTGAGGACGCCGAAGATCACCGGGACGCCCGTCTCCAGGGCGACGCGCTGGATCCCGCTCGCCGCCTGGCCGGCCACGTGGTCGAAGTGGGCGGTCTCCCCGCGGATCACGCCGCCCAGACAGATGATCGCCTGGTACCGCCCGCTCTCCGCGGCATGCCGCGCCGCCACCGGAATTTCGAAGGAGCCCGGCACCCACACCACATCAGGCTCCGGCGCGCCGCGCTCGCGCAGCGTCTCCTGCGCCGCCTCCAGCAGCAGGCGCGTCACCACGTCGTTGAAGCGGCTCACCACGATGGCGGTG
>JACQTN010000353.1 GCA_016210785.1 Armatimonadota bacterium | reverse complement strand
CCCGGGTATCGGCTTCGAGGGCGGCGACTCCACGCCGACCGGCCTGATCCTGGTGGCAGACCGGGCCGCCACAAGCCCGACCCGCAATTCCCCCGGGACCCGCGGGTCCAAGGGCCCGGTGGGACCGCGGGGGTTCGAGGGCGGCGACTGATCCCGGAGCGCACACGGAACGTCATCATCGCCGGCTGGATTACGACTCACGAGGGAGAGCGCCTCATGCGAAAGCACTCGCTCATCGCGGCCGTGATCGCGCTGACACTGCTCCTGGCCCCGGCGGTCCACGTGCTGGCACAGGGCATGGAGGGCGGCGATCCGCCGATCGCGGGTCCTGCGGACAACAACACCGGCCTGGTGGCCGGCGGTAGCACGCCCGGAACCGACAACTCCGGGAACACGCCCAACAGCAATTCTCTTGATACCAATCCCGGCGGGCAGAAGTGACACGCCCGCCTCGCCATCATCTTCGGGAGGCAGTCACATGTTGAAGCACCGGTTCCTGACTCTGCTTCGGACCCTTACCCTGCTTCTGGCGCCCGCCTTCCCTACGCTGGCCCAGGACGCGACCACCGGCGGCAAGCCCTCGGATGCGGGGGGCCCGAACCCCGGCCCGCTGGGACTTGAAGGGGGCGACTAGACCCGGACCACGGGAACGGCGACCTGCCTGGCGCTGTTGAGAGGGGTGGTCGTTTTGACACGGCCGAGCATTGCGATAAGACGGACGGTCCGCAGGCTGTTCACCGGTGAATCGCCTGCCAGCAGGGGCTTTCAGCTCGCGGTGGGCCTCGTGGCCGTGGCGCTGGTGGCGCGGACCTACCTGGTTCCCTCCCTGGCGCCGGCCGACGCGCCCTTCCCGGGGCTGGCAGCGGTCGTGGCCGCGGGACTCGCGGTGCTCATGGTGGGACTGGGAGGTCTGTTCCCGCTTCCCCTGGGCCACAAGATCCACCTCAACATCGGCATCACCGCGGCGTTTGCCACGCTCCTGGTGTTCCCGCCCCAACAGGCGATCCTGCTGACCTCGGCGGGCACGCTGGCGGCGCAGGTCATCCGGTGGGGCCGGGGTAGCCGGCTCACGCCTCCCACCATCCTCTTCAACCTGGCGCAGTACCTGGTGACCTGGAGCCTGGCCGCCGAGGTCTATCACCGCATCCAGGCCAACCCCGTGACCGCGCGGCCGGCGGTGTCCTGGGTGCCCGTGGTGGCCGCGGGCGTCGTCTACCTGCTGGTGAACACGTGGCTGGTCACCACGTGGGCCGCCCTGCGGCGGCGCGCCTGGACCTGGGACCTGTGGGTGCGTGCTCTGCGCGAGGCCGGCTCGGCGTACGTGTCGGCGCTGTCGCTGGGCGCCGCGGCGGCCGGGATGGTGACGACGCGGCCCCTGCTGGTGCTGATGCTGGTCCCCGCGCTGGTGATGCTGCGGCAGATGCTGGTGAGCATGTCGGGCATCAGCGTGCGCCAGGCCAGCGCAGCGTTCGAGGCGATGGTGGAGTTCGTCGAGCAGGGATCGGCCTACATGGCGGAGCACTCCGAGCGCGTGGCGTGGTGGGCGCAGCGCCTGGCCCGATGCGTTGGACTTTCGGAGGACGAGATCGAGACGGTGGCGATCGCCGCCAAGCTGCACGATCTGGGCGCGGTGACGATGCCAAAGAGCATCGAGGAGAAGCCCGGGGCGCTCAGCGACGACGAGTGGGCGATCGTGCGGCAGCATCCCGCGGGCGGCGCGGAGGTCATCGTCGGGATGCCGGAGATGAAGCAGGTGGCCCAGTGCATCCAGTACCATCACGAGCGATACGACGGGACGGGCTATCCGGAGGCGTTGCAGGGGGAGGAGATCCCTCTGGGGGCGCGGATCATCGCGGTGGCCGAGGCTTTTGATGCCATGGTGTCCATCCGCCCCTACCGCGCGGCGCTGGGGCGCGAGGAGGCGCTGGCGCGGATCTCCATGAACATGGGCACCCAGTTTGATCCCCGCATGGTGCTGGCGCTGGTGGAGTTGACGCGCGGACAGGTGGACGAGCGGCGCATCGGCGCGGTGGCCTGGAGCGCCGTGGCGGAAAACAAGCGGTAAGGACGCAGATCCGGCCGGCGTGTTGCCCGCGCGGACGCGGTCGCGCGCGCCGGGCTCGACCCGGCGGGCCACCCGGTGACATCGCGTCAGCACAACACTGAAGCCCGTACCCACACGTCCACGCTGACGAGCACGGAACGCGCAACCCGACGCCACGAGTCGAGGTCGACGCCGATGGCCCACTTACTCGCTGCCCTGCGGAAGGCGATGTGTGGGCGGGGATCTGAGCAGCCTCCGCTTGCCCGCGTGTTCCGCTGGATCATCGTGCTCACCGCGGCGGTGCTGGTGACGCGGACGTTTCTGCTCCCCCCGGCACCCGCGGTGGCCCCGCCCTTTGCAGGACTGGCCCGCCTGGTGGCCTGGGGTCTCGCGGTGGCCATGGTGGCGCTGGGCGGTCTCTTCCCGCTCCCGTTGGGGCACCGCATGTACCTCAGCCTGGGCAGCGGCGCCGCCTTTGCCACTCTGCTGGTCTTCTCGCCGGTGGAAGCCCTGCCCGTGGCCTTTGCGGGGATGCTGATCGCGCAGATGGCGGGGCGGGCCGCCGGCGAGCGGCGGAAGTGCGCCGTGGTCTTCAACCTGGCGCAGTACCTGATGACGTGGAGTCTCGCTGCGGAGATCTATCACCGGACGCAGGCCGAGCAGGTCTACGGTCAGCCCGTGTTGTCCTGGGTGCCCGTGGTGGCGGCGGGCGCGGTGTACCTCCT
>JACQTN010000351.1 GCA_016210785.1 Armatimonadota bacterium | reverse complement strand
TTGCAGGCCAGCCCGTGATTGCCTCCGAACGCCGCGAGCCGGCAGATCGTCCCGGCCGCCGGCAACTCTCCCGTGACGCGCTCATAGCCCCGAAAATACCGGCAGTTGAAGTTCACCCAGGCCGTGATGCCGGCTTCATCGCACAGCCTCTCGATCTCCCGGTATTCACCCATGCTCTGGCAGACGAGTTTCTCCATGAGCAGGTACCGGCAGCCGCTTCTCGCGGCCAGCTCCACCAGGGGAACGCGCCCGGCGGAAATGGAGGCGATGATCGCGGCGTGAAACCTCCGCGCCAGCGAGTCGGCGCGGGAGTACCACCGGATCTCTTTGCGAGTGTAGGGCACGTCGCTCGCCCGGGCCTCCGCCCGCGCCAGCGACGCCGGAGAGGGGTCGTAGACGTGGATCTCCATCGGGAGGTCCAGCTTCAACAGCCCCTGCAGGTGCCGGCTTCCCACGTTCCCGCAGCCCAGGACGGCAACCGGCATCATGTCCGTGCCGCCGGCACCCCTCATCCGGCGCCACCGTCATCGGCGTGGCTCACGGAGAGATTGACCAGACTCCCGGCCAGGTCATACTCCCGCGCGATGCGCACGGCACCCCGGTCTCCGCCGCGGGTGTCGATGACCGTCGGATGCTCGTACAGGTCGGCGGCGCTGAAGAACTTGCTGGAGGGCGTATACAGAAACGATCCCCTGGAACCCACCACCACCCGGGAGATCTGAACCGGCGGTGCCCAGCGAATGGTATCTTCGACTACCAGCGCGTCGGCGCCGAGTCGAATGGACCGCTCGTAGGATGCGGCGCTGTGGGTGCGCGGCATGATGAGGAGGTCTCTGAGGAGGTTCTTCACGCGCACGCTGATCCCCCGCACCCTGCCCAGCGTGAGCTGAAACATGCGCAGTAGGACGTTCCGCCAGGGAACGAGAGGTGTCTCCCTGACCCGGGCCAGCACGCCCTTCACCAGCACCTGGTCGGGCCGCACCGTGCACTCCGCCGAAGGTTGCCAGATGCCGGCGTACAGGATCTCCCGCCGCGGCGAGAGGGCCACGGCGCCAGCGTCGCCGATGGTCACCCCGCCGCTGAACACACACTTGAACGCGCCGCCCCGGTGGGTGTTGACCACCACCTCACAGCGCGGCCCCTTCACCACGGCAATCCCCGCGTCGGGGAAGCTCCTGAACGCGGCGGCGGCGGAGACGGCGCTCGCGGCCGGCGCCTCGCCTGCGACGGCCGTCTCCCCGTAGCAGAAGGCTTCCAGCAGATTGTAGGCGTTGTAGCAGAGGTAGCGGTCATCCAGCCAGGCGACCGTGACACCCTTGCCGTGCGCGACCATGGCCCGCGCGAAGGCCCGCAGGGTGCGCGCGGCCTCCCCCTCGGGGGCCAGGATCTCAAAGCCGTCCGGAATCAGGTACTCCGTGAGGCGGCTGCCGTAATCGCCGCCGGCGGTGAGATCCCGGTGGAGGAACATCTCCAGAAACCCCATGCCGGCGCCCGCCACCTGGGCCGCGTGGGGCCAGCGCGATTTTCGATAGAGCTTGGCCAGATAGGCGACGGCCAGGGACAGGTAGCCGAGGTCGGCACCTCCGTACTCGGCCAGCCATCCTTCACCGCTCTGCAACCGGCGCAGCGCGTGGACCCGCTCCGAGGCGCCTTCCTCAAACCGCCGGTCCCCGGTGAGCAGGCCCACGTTGTACAGGGCGACCGCCGACCCCGCCACCTGGTTCAGGGCCCGCGCCTCGCCGCCGGCCAGCAGCCACCGCCCCGCCCTGACCAGTCCCCGTTCCAGGGACGGCCAGTCCTCCAGCGCCCCCGTCCCCAGCAGGAGCGCCGTCTCGGAGATGGCGTAGGTGGTGAAGGCGGTGGCGACAAAGCTGCTCTCGTTGGGGTACCACTCGTCGAACGATCCGTCGGGCCGCTGGATCGTCAGCCAGTACCGCAGCCCCGCCCCGACCCACCTCAGCAGCGGCTCCCGACCCGTGTAGTCCGTCCCGGGAATCCGGTGCAGGAGGGCGAGGGTCAGCACCGCCTCCTGGCAGCGGGCCGACGGCGTGTCCACGACCCGGTAGTGCCAGTAGTTGCGGTCGAAGCATCCGTAGGTCGCGGAGCAACTGTTCCTGTTGAGCAGCCCCAGCAGCCGAGGCGTTTGTCCCAGCACCGCCCGGAGATAGACGTCTTTGGATACGCCTCCTCCGGCCCAGGAGGCCGGCTCGCCGCCGATCACGGGGGACTGGCTGGCCGGTCTGTCCACGGCATCAGCTCCGGCGGCCCGCCGCCCGGCCCGTGCGCCGCGGCGCACCGATCACGGCTCGCCCTCCCCGGGCGCCTGCGGTGTTTCCAGGATGGTCCTGATGTAGCCCTCGTCGTTTCGGTGATGATAGTGGATGAACATCTCCGCCAGGAGGCCGAAGAAGAAGAGCTGAAGCCCCAGCATCATGAGCATGACGCCCAGCAGCAGCAGCGGTCGATTCCGGATGAACTGCCCCCCGAAGAGGCTCAGCCAGCTCAGATACAGGCAGATCAGGAACCCGGCGCCAAACCACGCCAGGCCGACGCCGCCCAGCAGGTGCAGGGGTTTGCGGTCGAACCGGGTGATGAAGACCACGGTGACCAGGTCCAGGACGCCCGGCCAGCGCGTGTGGAAGCTGTACTTGGATTTGCCAAACTGCCGCGGGTGGTGCCGGATGGTCAGCTCGTCGATCCGGAAGCCGTACTGCTGGGCCAGAATGGGGATGTAACGATGCAGCTCGCCGTAGAGACGGACTGTCTGCACCACCTCTCGCCGGTAGGCCTTGAACCCGCAGTTCATGTCGTGCAGCGACGTGCCGCTGACCAGGCTCGCCAGCCGGTTGTAAATCCATGACTGCACCCGCTTGGAGAACGTGTCCTGTCGCGGGAATCTCCACCCCACCACCAGATCGTAGCCCTGCCGGAGGCGTTCCAGAAACCGGGGGATCTCCTCCGGATCCTCCTGCAGGTCGGCATCCATGGTGACGATGGCCTGCCCCCGCGCGTGCCAGAATCCCGACGACAGGGCTGTCGCCTTGCCAAAATTCTTCCGCAGCTCGATGACTCTGGTCTTGGGATCGTTGGGGCAGAGAGACGCCAGCACCTCGCCCGACCCATCCGTGCTTCCATCGTTGACGAAGAGAATCTCATACGTGACGTCGAGGCCGCGCAGCACCCGCGTCAGGCGCTGGTGCAGAGCCGGCAGCGTGTCCTTCTCGTTGTGAACCGGGATCACCACGGAGACGTCAAGGGCCGCGGGCCGCACACCGGTGCCAGCGCGCTCCAGGATCTGGGTCTGTCCGCCAGGCGTCACGTCCACGTCACTCGTTGCCTCCGGCGACCGCCCTCACGCATCCCCTGCCGCGCGGGGGCGCCGGGCGCGCGCCTGTTCTGTCCACGCGGGCCACAGCACCAGCCACGCCATCCAGCCGCACATGATCCACGCCCACAGCGCCATGAGCCAGGCCACCTGGGTGAGGCTGGCAGCGCGCAGGACGCCCAGACTCGCCACGAACCCCACGATGCAGGCCAGCATGGCGAAGGGGAAGGTCCTGTTGCGCCCCCTGGCCTGCTCGTAGGACATCATGAGAAACACAAACTGGTAGGCGGTCATCCCGAAACCGAGGATGCCCAGGAGAGGAGCCGCGGGGAGAAACGACGAGCCGAAGAGAATCCTGATCACCAGATCCGGCGCGACGAGATACGCCGTCAGGAGTCCCCCCGCGCCCAGGGCCGACGCGGCCAGTCCCTTGAAGAGAAACTGGTGCCCGCCGCCCTGGCGCGCGTGTCCCCGCACCATCTCCGGAAATACCACCGCGGGAATCGCCCACGTGGCATACAGGATGATCTTGGCCGCGACGCCGGCCGCGGCGTAGTAGCCGGCCACAGCCGGGGCAAACAGCGCCTTCACCAGGAGCACGTCCACGTTGGTGGCCACCAGAAACAGAGACATGGCCACGGCGATGGCGCCGGCGGACCGCACCACGGGGGAGAGGGGAGTCTCTCCCCCGGCCCGCACCAGCGGCCGAAAGGCGGCTAAGGCCGCGGCCAGGGCCACGGCGCCGCCCAGCACCATTCCGGCGACCGCACCGGTCAGACCCCAACCCGCCCACGCCAGCACGATCCCCATGGCGAGCTTGCTGACGTGCTCCAGCACCAGGTTCACGCCCAGGGGCACGAACATCTGAAGCCCCTGGAAGGCACCGCGCACCACGGGCAGGGTCGTGGCGATGAGCACCCGCCCGCTCAGGGTGATCATCGGGAGCGGATCGTCGATGCGGAGGAGGGCGCTGAGAGTGGGACTCATCAGCGCCAGCGCCACGCACCCCAGGGCGCCGTACCAGAAGAAGTACCGCATCGTGCGCACGGCCAGAGGCCCGATGGCGGTCCACTGACCGGCCTCATCCAGGTACGCGGTGTGCCGCGCCATGGCCGTCTGGATGGTGTTGACGGGAACGTACAGGATCAGCAGGATGGCGCTGAACGCCACCAGGGCGCCGTAGTCCGAGGGGCCCAGCAGCCGACTCATGGACACATGAAAAAGGTAGTCGGCGGCGTACACCCCCGCCATGCTGACGAACATGATGGCCCCGTGGCGCGCCAGGGGCGAGGCGTCCCCGGCTCGCGTCCGGAAGAAGAGACCTGCCCTGGCCAGCACCGTGTTACCCACGGAACCCATCCGCCCCGCGGTTCTCAACGAGCATCGTAGCCGAAGATGCTCTCCGCGTACCGCGTGAGCGCGGCGGCATCGCGCAGGGAGACCAGGGGAATGAACCGCCCCAGGTCCGGGCTGAGGATCGCCGCCACCTCTTCCGCGACGCCAACCTTCACCTCGGAGGCAAAAGTTGCGACGGCGATCTCCTCCCAGTCGCCGGTGGCGGACGTCCTCCGCAGCGCCTGCTCCAGCGGACACAGCCGGTAGGAGGAGACCGGGGTGTGGACTTCCACGGACCAGCGGCCGGTGGATCCCCAGTCCGCGTGGTACGAGAACGGGACGTCGCGGTCGGAGACGCCGGAGCCGACAAACACGGCACCGGCCGGATGCCACGGCAGACTCCCCGCCCTGTGCGCGCTCCACCTGGCGGGGAGGCCGATCAGTCCGTGGGCCATGCTCATGACGTGCAGGCTGTTGGCGATCCCCCATCGGGCGAGTTCTTCCCGTGGGAACTGCGCTGTGTCGATGCGGTGAATGAACTCTGTAAAGGTATAGGTGCACGACGTGATGCCGCCCTCCTGCCGCACCCGCGCGCGGACCTCGTGGAAGGAGGGATAGGCGACGCGGTTGTAGGCGCACCACGCCGCGGCGCCGTGGCGCTCCAGGTGATCGGCCAGCCGGAGGATGCGATCGGCGTACAGCGCCACGGGCTTTTCGATGAGCAGCGTGCGATAGCCGAGGGCCACCAGGCGCTCCGTGGCCGCGGCCAGGATCTCCGTGGGGGTCGCCACGATGGCAACCTCCTCCGGCTCCGGGGTGACGTCGAGCCTGTCGACTCCCCCGGCCAGCGTGGTGACCCCCGGCATCCCCCGTAACCCCGCCAGCTTCTCTTCGGAGCGCGCGCACACGCGGATGCGCCCCACCCCCAGAATCTGCAGGGCCTTCACGAACTGCTGGCCCATGTACCCGTACCCCACCACGGTCGCCGCGCGGTGCGCGACATCGGCGGAGGCCAGCGCGGCTCTCAGCTCCTCGGCAGAGAGCGCAGGGACCTCGCCGGCCGGACGATGCTCACGCGCCTGGATCACGCCGCGCTCCACGAGGAGGACTCGGGCGGGACCGCGGCCGCCCGGCAAATCGGGAGAAAGTCGGCGTGGTACCGGGAGGAAGGTCGCAGCAGCGTCTCCAGAGAGACCTCGGCCCCGCTCCCGGCCACCAGGGCGCGAAGCGAATGCCATGCCGCCCGCATCGCCGGAATGCGCCGGAGAACCCCCCGCAGCCTCGCGATGGGCTGCCCCGGCGGGGGGGCGTAGCGGGCCTGCCACTTGGCCGTAAGCATCCGGGCCAGATACGACCACACCGCCTGCTTGACGGTCTCTTGCGCCTCCTCGATGCCGATGCCGTCCTGCTGCGCCAGCGCCTCCGCCAGCCGGTCGCGAAAGACCGCGTAGGAGGTGTGCCACTGTGGGCTGGCGATCCAGTCGAACAGGTCGAGATGGCGGTACTGCTCCGCGTGAATCTGGCGGGCCAGGTAGAGGCAGTCCAACTCCCCGATTCGGCCTCGAATGACCGAGAGGCAGCACGGCAGCAGCTCGGTGGCAAAGGCCACGTCGTGTACCGCGGTAACTTCCCGGTACATGAGGCGCATGTCCTCCGTGCGGTGCACCGAAAACAACGTCACAGAGTAGTTGCCGAGATGATCCAGCAGCCTCTGGGCGCCGCTGCTCCCCTCCACGGGGCGCTGCCAGTACCTGCCCACATGGCGCAGCCGTCCGTGGGGGCCGTCCGGCTCCAGCACAAACGTGACGCCGAGGCCGTGGGCGGCGCTATACGCCGGGTTCCGCTCCAGGAACTCCGCGCACCGATCCAGCCCCCGCGGGACCAGAAAGTCATCATCGGGCAGCAGGGCGGCGTACGGCGTGGACACCCACTGCAACAGATCCTGCATCACTTTCGCGTTATTGTTCCCGGGGTACTCCCGGTACGAAAGGTTGAGGCGGTCCCGCAGCATGGCCACCGCGGCCCTGGTCTGCTCGGCGGGCTCCGGGTCGCTGGAGTCTCCCACCGCGATATGCCCCCGGAACCCGAGACCGGCATAGTAATGCAGCAGCCGGGTGACAAACCCCGGCCGGTTCCGCGTGGGGACCAGCAGCGTCACCACGGCATCTCTTAACCATCCCCACGGCCGAGCGACCACTGGCAGGGATAGAAGATCATGCCGGCGGTCTGCCGCGTAGCGTCGCTGGAGTGTTCAACGTAGATGCGCGCCACGCCGGGGATCCGGTCGCGCACCTGGCGCCCGTGGGCGTTGATGTCCAGGGAGAGCAGGCCCGGCGCAAACAGGTTGGGATCGAACCGGATGCGCAGCGCCATGGGGCCCGCCGGGTAGGATGTGGGCAGGTCGCTGTCGATCTGCATCGAGTCCAGCAGGTATCCGGCCCCGCCTCCGCCCGCCCAGATGGCCAGAGAAAACACCACGTCCTCGATGGGGGCCTCGGCCACCCCGCCGAGGAGGATCTCGAACGGCTCTCCGAGGGTGATGTGCGGCGTGGGCTTTCCCTCCGCATTGAGGATGGTCACGCGGGTCCACTTGAAG